>CADBSP010000144.1 GCA_902797405.1 uncultured Eubacteriales bacterium
ACTTTGATGATAAGGTCTTCTCCGCGCTTACCGTACATCTTTTTGCGCATACCGTTTTGACCGTTTTCAGCCTGGTATTTTCTTTTATATTTGAAATCCATCAAGGTACGAAGATTCTTATCCGCAACAAATATGACGTTGCCGCCATTTCCGCCGTCTCCGCCGTCAGGACCACCTTCCGGCACAAATGGCTCACGTCTAAAGGAAACTGCACCGTTCCCTCCTTTTCCGGATATAATTGTTATTTTCGCTCTATCGACTAACATAGTTAATGGACCTTTCTAACAGAATAATCTATACACCTATTATTATACAATAAAAGGCCTCTAATGAGGCCCTTTATTTAACAAGAATATTGATTCTGTTCCAATTATGCTTCACGTGCATAGACACTGACCTGTTTTCTGGTCTTGTCTTTTCTTTCGAACTTTACGTTACCGTCTATCATAGCGAAGAGAGTATCATCACCACCGCGACCTACGTTATTGCCGGGATGAAGTTTGGTTCCTCTCTGTCTTACCAGGATGCTGCCAGCTGTTACATACTGTCCATCACCTGTCTTGACACCAAGACGTTTCGATTCCGAATCACGACCGTTCTTGGAACTACCTACACCTTTTTTACTTGCCATCTCTGAGACACCTCCTTTTTTCTTGGAATTATCTACTTGGAAGCATTTTCGATCATCTCGATGATCTCGGCTTTAGTAGCCTTAGGATCAACTTCGATGCCCTGCTCATTTGCTGCTGCGATCAACTCTTCCTTCTTCATGTTCATGTTGACCTTAGCTTCTTCATGAGCATCCTGCTTTTCTTCTACATTAGCTTCTTCAGCCTTGGCTTTCTTAGCAACAGGCTTACCTGTCAAAGAAGTGATTTCAACTGCTGTGAATGGCTGTCTGTGGCCCTGTTTTCTTCTGTAATCCTTCTTAGACTTATACTTGAAAACGATGACCTTCTTACCTTTTCCGGTTTCAACGATTTCTCCTGAAATCTTTGCTCCATCGATATATGGAGAACCTACCTTTACCTCACCGTCTTCGCTGAGCAAGAGAACCTTATCAAATTCCACTGCATCTCCTGCTTCGCCAGGGATCTTTTCTACAGTGATAACATCACCTTCGGAAACCCTGTACTGCTTGCCTCCTGTTTCCAGAATTGCATACATAATTAAATTACCTCCTCTATCCAGTCTCGCCTTATCAGGTAGTTCCACTTGCCGCTTTTATTGATTGCCAACTCATCGTTCATACGAATCAAAGTGTTGATAAATCAATGTATATACTATTTGGAACTTTAGGCACCCTTGCCGAGCGGTCTAACCAAGTTATATTATCACTAAGCTTATATATTGTCAAGCAAAAAGCACGGTTTTTTAACAAAAATTCAATCAGTCTTAGTCGTCAATAATGACTCCGTCTTCATCGATTTTAAGGTCGGAGTTTTCAAAAGCGTCTGCTGGCATGTCTCCAATATCATTCCCGGAAAGTGCCTTATCCGAGAAAGAATTGTCTTCTTTAAGCTTATCAAAGAGTTTTTGTTCGATTTCAGCCATCAAATCCGGGTTGTCTTCCAGATACTGTTTGACATTTTCTCTGCCCTGACCAATTCTATCTCCCATGTAGCTATACCAGGAGCCAGATTTTTCAATGATTCCAGCTTCAGTTCCACAATCAACGATGTCACCGGACTTAGATATTCCAGTGCCGTACATGATATCGAATTCAGCCTTCTTAAACGGCGGTGCAACCTTATTCTTTACAACCTTAACTCTAGTGCGGTTTCCGAGAACATTCTCTCCTTTTTTAATGGATTCAACACGTCTGACATCGAACCTCATTGTTGAATAGAATTTCAGCGCACGTCCACCTGTAGTTGTTTCAGGATTTCCAAACATCACGCCAACCTTCTCTCTGAGTTGGTTGATGAAAACGATACAAGTGTTCGATCTATTAACTGTACCTGCTAATTTACGGAGTGCCTGAGACATGAGTCTGGCTTGGAGTCCAACGTGAGTATCACCTATGTCCCCCTGAATTTCAGCCTTTGGAACAAGTGCTGCAACAGAGTCAACTATGATTACATCCAATGCTCCTGAACGAGCCAGCATATCACAGATTTCCAAAGCCTGTTCGCCTGTGTCCGGCTGAGAAACAAGAAGTTCATCTACATTAACACCTAGATTCCTTGCATAAATAGGATCCAATGCATGTTCAGCATCTATGAAGGCAGCTTTTCCACCTTTTTTCTGTGCTTCCGCGACTATATGAAGAGTCAGTGTGGTTTTACCGGATGACTCGGGTCCATATATTTCAATTATTCTTCCTTTAGGAACACCGCCCACACCCGTTGCCATATCAAGGCTGGTGGAACCTGTGGAAATTACTTCTAGGTCCTGAATGCCAGCACCTTCACCCATCTTCATGATAGCGCCCTGGCCAAACTGTTTCTGTATCTGTAATAAAGCAGCTTCCAGCGCCTTTTCTCTTTCCTTATCCGTTTCTGGTATAGGCTTAATATCTTTCTTAGTTGCCATCTATGTTTCCTCCAAATAATATTATTGTTACATATGCACTATGCACGCACTTTTGTTCTGAACTTATGTTCTGCATTTAGTTTACTACATTTTTTAAAAAATGCAAGCACTTTTGGCGGCTTTTCTTATTTTTCGAATTGTTCACTTGCTTTATGACGCTGTTTGTAGTACTATAGTACCGGAAGGGCGTCGATTTAATCGACTGACTCGACCGCTAAATGCGTTCGCCGCCTAAGTCCGAGACTCGGCGGCTTTTTTGATGCTGATTGTTATCGTAAGCCGTAGCCCTATTACGGGTACGTAGATAGTTTATCTCATCTCCAATCCGACACCTTTCCTAATCTCACCATACGCGTCACCTCCTTAGACGGTGGAAGCTGGCAAAACTGTTGGCGGTCGAATCAGCCGCTTTATTCTCGCCTCCCGGCAAGGCCAATTTTATTATTTTCCCCATACTCTGTCAAGGCAAAAATCGCTCAAACCATTGATTTCCCTTACTTTTCCCATACTCTCCCCTTACTGTTCCCATTTATAAACGTTAGAAATTCAGCAATCTATTTTTTGTTGACGCATGCATTCACTATGCGAAAAAAATATTATTCTCTTTCTTTCCCCTTATTTTCCCCTTACTATTCTAAAGAATCACTTTTACTAGAAGAATAACTGGCAGCATAATCTTAAATGCATGATGTAACACCTACTCGGATTCAGCAATTACCTTCCTGATTTCATTAAACATCGTCAGCATGCAACTGTTTCTGTTTACACCGCGGTCGTCACGTCCTGTGTGCATTTCTTTCACGTGCACTTTGCCGTCAAAGTAAACACCTATAAACATATCGCCTGCAGGAACAATTATAGGGTCCGCGACATTTAATTCATTATTATCAGGATTATTATCAGGATCTTTTTTTGAATAGTCAGCAGGATTATTCGTTTTATAATCAGATTTGCTATTCGAATCAATTAATCCACGCCATACATTGCTTCCAGGTCCGGCAACACCTGTGGATGAGATACAAAGCCTGCTTCCGGTGATTCTGGCCAATCCAAGAGCCATCTCAGCTGCAACCTCCGGACTCTCAGGTCCGAACTCATTCAAAACATCCTCTGAGACCCCTAATTCTTCGATTTTAGAGCGGTTTGAGTATGTTACGATTCCTCGGTCAAATACTGCTGAAATACCAGGAACATCGACTAATTTCGCTGCGAACATTCCCCCTGTACATGACTCACAGGAGGAAATACTAATATCCTTCTCGATAAGCGCACGACCAACAACCTCATGAAGTTCCTCGTCGGACGTACTATAAATATACTCCCCAATAATCTCCCGAACCTGCTCAAGCATATCGTCCACAGCCTGGTCGGCCTCTTCCTTTGTTGGACGCTGAGATGCAATCCGTAAACTGGATTCCCCTTCTTTAGCATAGGTTGCAATTGTCGGATCTGTCTGCGCATCAATCAAAGGAAGCAGCACTGTCTCCAACTTTGATTCACCTATTCCAAATGTGCGGATAATTTTATAGCTGAGAGCTTTGTCAGAAAAACTGAGTAGGTATGGTTTTATGCGGTTATTCCACATCCATTTCATCTCTCTGGGCGGGCCTGGCATCGTTACAATGATCTTGCGACCTTCCGGAGGAATATTGGATGGGTCGCCACCAAACTCATCCAGGGACACGGCATTCATAATAGAACACCTAGGCGTATTATCTTCGGCGTCCACTAAGGTAGACAAGCTATGAGAATCGACCTTATCCGAAGTAACGGTGTCTCCACCAATGACACCCGCAAGTGCAAATGCCGGAGCCGTTCCGACATCGTTTTGGAAAACTGTCGCCCGTGTTGGCATCATCGCTTGTTTATAGTTGTTCGGTGTTATCTCCTTCCACCCGCGACGTTTGGCAAAAGCCTCAATCTCTGCCAGACTCTCTTCATGCATCTCCAGCTTATCTGAAAAGGCCTCCGCAATTGTTTCCTTCGTTAAATCGTCCTCGGTAGGTCCCAGACCTCCGGTGCAAACAATGAGATCACAGTCGCGATAAGTCTCATGAATAAGGTCCTTTAGCCTGTTGGCATTATCCCCAACTGTATGATGATAAAGCACATCAAAACCCATATTATTGAGCTCACGGGTTAGATATACAGTATTCGTATTAACTATCTGGCCAAACAAAATTTCAGTCCCTATCGTAAGAATAGCGCAGCGCATATAACTCTCCTATTAAAAATAACAAAATCAATAAACTGAGTAAAAATAAACATGCTAAATACAATTAATTCTTTTACTGTTGACAACGAACTAGTTTGCCACAGAATATGTTATCAAAAAGCGTGACATACAATTAAAAAAGATCGATTTATTGCCGAAAAACCGACTTATTATTCATAACATATTGAATGCCTGAAACAACAGTCATGACAAGGGACGCCCAAAGGAAAAGCTGTGCCAGAAGTGCAATCCAATTAATCGATCCGGAAACAGCGTCGCCGGAAGCCAATGAATCAGTAAGTTCCTGAATTGAAGAAAGAGATGCCGTAGAATAAACCGGTCCACCTGATGCTTTTGTTAGAATAAGAAGAGGAACTGCAATCATCTGAAGCACGGTTTTGATTTTACCGCTCATGTCAGCAGCGATAACAATTCCTTCGGATGCTGCGACCGTGCGCATACCTGCGACCAGGAATTCTCGAGCCAAAATAACGGCCAGCATCCATGCCGGAACCAGCTGATCCTCATCCGCCACCAGAAGACAAAATGCCGAATATACCAAAATCTTATCGGCCAACGGATCCATGATTTTCCCGAAATTGGTAATGAGCCCCCTGGCCCGTGCAATCTGTCCGTCCAGCATATCTGTTAATGAAGCTAGAATAAATAAAAAGAGAGCTAAAAAATAATGCTCCGTCATATATAAACCTATGAAGAATGGAACCGCTATTATTCTGGCTACAGTCAATTTATTCGGGAGATTCATTTTCCTGCTTCCTCGTATCAATCGTAATAATAATTATATTTCCAACGCTCTGATTTATAAGCCATGCCTATCGCTTAATAGTTATAAAAAAATACCCAGAAGCTCCGTTGGGGTATAATTGACGCCCTATCATTCGATAGGTGGGTTACCTGTCAGAAGTTTTCTGTCTTCCTGTCAAGCAGGCCTGACATATTGTCCCGAACTCGGATTCCCGTTCAATTAGTGTAGGTTCAATTATGAATCCCAACAAAAGTCCCAGGCATGTATATTATATCATAGTGAAGTACTATTTCCAACGAAAGTATTTGAATAATGCACACAACAAAAGTATTTGAATAATGCGCCAAATGCTCAATCATAGTTTTAAATCAAATACTAATTGAATATTTGCATCAATCACGCATTTATACTTGGCTTAGATTATCAATCGTAAAGGTCAACCGCACAATTGGTCTGAACCTTCTGAACATCTTCGTTATCTTCCAAAACATCGACGAGTTTCTTTAACTTGGCTATATCCTCGTCCTTTGGTGTGGATTCCATGGAAGGAACGAATTCGACATCGGACTCAACCAGCTCATATCCTGCATCAGTCAAAGCCTGGTGGACATCCGTATAAACCGACGGATCGGAATAAACAGTGAAGCTATCCTCCTCTGTCACCATATCGTCTGCGCCTGCCTCCAGTGCAACTTCCATGAGCGCATCTTCGTCGATGTCATCGGTTTTTTCTATCATGAATACACCTTTTCTGCTGAACATATATGATACGCATCCAGGTGTTCCGAGATTTCCGCCCTGTTTATCAAAGGTAGATCTCACGGAAGATGTGGTTCTGTTTGTATTGTCTGTCAGACAGTTAACTATAAAGGCAACGCCTCCCGGTCCATATCCTTCAAATGTGAGTTCTTCATATGATGCACCGCCGAGTTCGCCTGTGCCCTTCTTTATAGCACGCTGAATGTTATCATTCGGCATACTGATAGCTTTTGCTTTTTCTATTGCAACCCTTAAGCCTGCATTATAATCCGGATCACCACCATCCTTAGCCGCAACAGTAATGGCTTTGGCATATTTGGTGAACATAGCGGCACGCTTTGAATCTTGGGCCGCCTTACGTCCGGCAATCGTTCCATGTCTTCCCATTGGAAGTCCTCCTTTTACTCAAAATATCACCAATATTATATCAAAACGAGTACGTCATTTCAAGAACCGGGCGACATGTTTGCGATGCCGGACGTCATCTACATAAAGGGGGCACTGCATTTCGATTCCGAGGTGCAGAATTAAGAAACCGAGTTTTGCACCTCAGAATTATGGACACGGCCAAGGCATTGGGAATAACTGTAAAAAACGTTCCTCTTTTTGCTAAAAAGTTTAAAAAGTTTAACACTTTTCGGCTATTTTTGCGTAAAGAGGAACGTTTTTCCTAATATTTGACAATTTCTAGATGTCGTCGTCAAAAATCGATCCCTTCATGAACAT
>CADBSP010000145.1 GCA_902797405.1 uncultured Eubacteriales bacterium
GAAAATGAAAAACTCCTTGCTTGGAGTTGACCTGTGGGGTTTATCCCCATGAAGGGCAACTCCCAAGGAGTGCTTTCATTTTTTTGGGTTTCATTGCAGATTTCGAATACAGCAATACTTTTATATATCCAAGCCTATTATATGTAATGCGTTATAAAACCAATTAGTTACAGTAATGCTTTTACATAACTAAGTCCTAAAATACTATAACCAAGTTTATGGGCAGCAGGTTTTGCACCGGCGAAATTATAGAACACTTTAGTTTTCGAGTTCTGCAATTGCTTTGTCACCTTTTCTGGTTGTCCATAGATACATCCAAAGAACCAACGCCAGATAAACGCCTTCCATAATTAATAGATATATACTTCCTGTTAATAATTTCTTATAAAAGACTATGAATCCAAATCCAATTGAAAAGATAACAACAGGAAGCGCATTAAATAGCATAGCTAGAATAACTGATAATCCCTGTTTTACTGCCTGTGCTTCATTGGTCCAATTGAATTTCGGGAATTTGATATTAAGTCTAACCCCTAATAAGGCGTTGAATATGGTGGCAGTAATCGGGATCAGTACCACCAGGATTCTTTCCAATATGCTCATGTCAAATCTAAACTGAAGTATTATTGTTGTTACAATGATGAAAGGCAGGCTTATAATAATATGCGGGTATGCCTTTGATAGGATAATATCCTTTCCGCTAATCGGGAGAGATTTTATCATCCACAGAGTATTGGCTTCTAAAGAAATCGTGGCTGATGAAATGATTACCAAACTCATTATTCCCAGAATAGAAGCACAGATTGCAAAGGGGAGAACTCCTTGACTGGGAGCGCCCATCATTTTTAAAGCCTGAGTAATTTGACTCATTGTTCCATCTTTCGAAAACGAGAAGAATGCCATTAATACCATGAGAAGTAACCCCAGGGCTCCATTCATAATATAAGTAACCGATGAGAAAAATCTATTAAGCTCCAATCTTCCAAATGAACTTCTCAGACTTCTTACGTGTACCCCGGTACTCTTATATTCGAACTTAGTTTGTCCGCCTCCCGATGTTATTGTCTTTAGGAAGTTGCGACTTACCAAGGCGCTGACCAAAAGGAAGGGAACAACATGCCAGAGTATCATTAGGATGAAGTGAATGAAACTCTTTTCATGTATAGCCTTAGCTACGCTGTAGGCAGGCAGAATATATTTCTGAATTCCAGCGGCATTTGATGCAGAATTATTGGCAAGGTTATTAACCCATCCCCCATCACTCATTACGAAATAGAAATAAAGAATCATAGCAACTACCGCAATTGCAAGTCTGATTACTTTCGTATTCTTTACCTTTGATGTAATTAAGCTGAGCAACCATCCTGCCAGCATTCCAACGGATAGTGCCAGGAAAGGAATAACGATAAGCGCAACTATATAAAAAATGAATTTTATAAAATCAAAACCTTTGAAGTACAGATATACTATTCCTGCAGGAAGCCCAACCATTAGTCCCAGAACAAAATTGAAGGCAATGATTGAAACCATTCTGGATATCAGAATTTCCCAAGGTTTAATCGGCATAGCCACTAGTCTCTCATTGTCCTTGGCCTGGAACATCTGGTTTTCTGTCATGAATATACTGCCTATAAATATCAATAGGAACATACCTATTGCCATGTAGGCAAAATAGACCCATGAAAAAGATCTGCCTATTGTTGTTATCATAATCAGGGCAAAAAATGCTCCCAAGCTAACGGCAATTAATACGAAGGAGATTATGTATAGAATAACAAGAGCCGTTGTTCCCAAAGCTTTTTTTGCTATTTTCTTCTTTGTTGGTTTAACTCCCCGTTTAGCATTGGAGCCTCTAAGCATTTCTATGAGTTTTATTTTAATAAGCACCCACAGAATTGATTTTCTTTTTTTATTTGAAACATCCATAATTAACCTTCCAACTCCAGGAAGACGCTTTCCAAAGAAGTATCTCCTTTTACCTCTTCCATAGTTCCCGATGTAATAAGCTTACCCTGTTTTATTATGGCAATCTTATCACAAAGTTTTTCCGCCACTTCCAATACGTGAGTGGAAAAGAAAATTGCTCCACCTTCCTGACAGTGTTTACGCATTTCCTCTTTAAGAAGGAATGACGCCTTAGGATCGAGTCCAACAAATGGTTCATCCATGATAATGAGATTAGGCTTGTGAACAAAAGCGGAGACCAAGGCCAGTTTTTGTTTCATGCCGTGCGAATATGTTGAGATCGGTTGCGGTAGATCCCCTGCTATTTCAAACATTTCCGAGAATCTATTCATTCTTTCTTTTCTTTCTTCCAATGGTATCCCAAATACATCCGCAACGAAATTTACATACTTTTCCCCTGTCAGGAATTCATATAAATCCGGATTGTCAGGAATATACGCCATTTGTTCCTTGCATCGAATGGGATTATCTTTTATAGAAGTTCCGTTGATTTTAATTTCACCTTCATCAAAACTCATAATACCGGTACATGCTTTAATAGTGGTGGTTTTTCCCGCACCATTATGACCGATGAATCCGTAGATCTCACCCGGTGCAATATGAAGACTAAGGTCATCAACTGCCTTCTTATCCCCATATGCTTTTGTTAAATGTTCTATTGTTAGCATAGTTTCCCTTTCTCTATACATTAATCAACTAAATTATACGATTAATTATTAGTTTTATTTGTTATTATTTGTTGCTCTTTCGTCTTCTTACAGCATCCGTCAGGATGTACTCAATTTGACCATTTATGGATCTAAAGTCATCATCGGCCCATTTAGATATATCTTCCCAGAGTGTGGAGGACAGCCTAAGAAGGAGTTGTTTCTTTGCTCCTTCGGCTGCCTTTATGGCCTTTTCTTTTTTCTTAATCTCCGCTTCCAGCTTCTTTAATTCCAGAAGCCTCTTCTCCAAGCGGTCTTCCCTTTCTTGGAGTCTTTTCTCATCCATTTTGTCAACCTTTTTATAATGCTATTGGTACAACTATTTTCAGTAGTTTTTCACTTATATCCAAAATTATTTTAAATAGCTTTTAGTAAATGCTGCTGCTATTAACGACAGGTTGAGCATCCTTGCCGGAGCAAAGAACAACTAGGAGGTTACTTACCATCTGTGCTTTACGTTCTTCATCCAGGAGACAAATTTCATCTTCATTAAGCTTATCTATTGCCATCTTCACCATGCCTACTGCACCATCAACAATCTTGGTTCTGGCAGCTATGATTGCAGATGCCTGTTGACGTTGGAGCATTGCAGCTGCGATTTCTTCTGCATATGCGATGTGAGTTAGACGTACATCTTCAATCAGAATTCCCGCGAATTCGACTCTCTCCTGAAGTTCAATCTGCATGCGTTCTGCAATTTCCTGAGAGCTTCCTCTAAGGGTCTGTTCGGATTTGGATGGCTGACCGTCATTATGATCGTCTTCATCAAGTATTCCGAATGTGTCATCAAATGTATCGTATGGATATAGTCTGGCTATATTTCTGATTGTTGTATCTGTTTGGATTGAAAGGAATTCGGTAAAGTTTTCAACATTGAATACTGCCTTGGTTGGGTCGATAACTCTCCAGATTACGTTGGCACTAACGATCACAGGGTTACCCATTACGTCGTTTACCTTCTGTGTGCCGTTATTTAGAGTCATTTCCTTCAAGGAAATAGTTTTCTTGTTTCTGGATGTTGAGTTTACGCTTGCTGTAGCGGACTTACCCTTGGTTGCTATACTTGCTGCAACTGTGGCCACATCTACGCTGTCGCCATCACTTTCAAGCGCACCCTTATAGTTTGGATTGTTAAAATTTGAAAATGGATTCACGAAGAAGAATCCCGGCTTCATGATGGTTCCATAGTATTTACCAAAGAGTGTCAGTACCAACGCTTCATTCGGGCCAACTATTCTCAGTCCGCCAAAGCAGATGCATATTCCTATGAATAATAGAACTGCAACAAACATTAATGCGAGTCCCAATCCAGGTCCGTGAGATGCAGTATATGCTATACCTACAAGTCCCAATATAATTGTTCCAATCAGCCCTGCGATAAGGATAAATAGCATTAAAAATCCATTCGCAGGGTTTAATTCTTTGTGATTTACAATATTTCTTTCCTGAATGTTAAAGTCCTTATTCATCTTTCCCTCCATAATCAATCCATTATTTATGATATTATTTTGATATCACTTTTATATCACCATCCAAGAGGAATGTCAATATGTCTTTTTAATAATCTTTTTAAAATCCTTAAAAAAATCAAATCAGCTATACGCCGATTTGATTACAAAAGAAATAAGTACTGTATATGCTATTCTTAAACTAAAATACGTTTCTATATGCTTAATTTGGTTTCAATACCGGTATATAGTTTAAATGCCTCCTCGCCTTGATGCAACAGCATCGGAAGACCGTTAATATATGTACATCCGGTTTCCTCCGCCTGCTCCAATAATTTAGTCTTTTCAGGTGCATAAATAATATCCATTACATTAAGCTCCGGATGAAGAAATGTAGTGTCCTGTATCAAACTCTCTCCCTCTAGCTCCCCCATCCCTACATTGGTTGTATTAATCAAAAGCTTTGAATCCTGGAGCACTCTTTTTAATTCATTTTTATTGTTCAAAGTATTAATACTAATTTTAATTCCCGGAAATGCATTGCATACCTTGGTTATGTATTTACTATATTCTATGGGCTTGTTTCTTCTAACAAAGATATTGATTTCTCGTACGCCTTCTTTTGCCAAGCCAACAATCACAGCTTTACCTGCGCCGCCTAAACCCAAAACTACAGCATCATCTATTATCTTCCCTAAAGGTTTACTTATAATATCAATATCAATATCAATATCAATATCAATATCTTTATCTTTGTCGTTGTTGTAAGATGTTTCGGATTCTTTAAGCGACAGCAATTCCCTGATTGCTCTAACACTGCCAATCCAGTCCGTGTTATACCCTTTTAGATCACCGTTTTCCCATATGACCGTATTAACCGCTTCACAAAGTTCAACCATCTCATCCACTTCATAGAGCTCATTAATCACTGACAGTTTATGAGGCTTTGAAATATTCACGCCCTTTATTCCTAGTTTTCTCACCTTATACATCGCATCCCTAATAAATCCCTCCGGTACCTGCGAAGCAAAGTATAGCCCATTCATACCAAGTTTGGAAAAAGCGTTGTTATACATTTTAGGAGATAACGAATGAACTGCGGGATCACCAAAGAAAGCGAAAAGATTAATGTCATCTTCTATAGAATCCTCAAAGAATACCTCATTATTGTATGCTCCGGAATTATATTTTTTATTTGTAATTCCAATACTCTCTAACAGTTCATCTCGTGTTTTAATACTTAATATATTTACCATAGTTTCTCCACTTTTTAATCTGAATCACCCTATTACTCTTATATGAATAACCTAATTATTCTTCTACCTAATGGTTTTAATAACTCAAATAGATTTCTTCAAAGCTTGCAAATAGATTCACTGTCAATTTTGCATTATACTTGTCTAACCTTAAACTAAATGATAACATGATGGGTATGGAAATACAATTTGAACGAAACGCTCCGGAATTCTGGAAAAACATATATTTAATAGGATATATGGGTGTTGGAAAAAGCAGTACAGCCAAGTGTTTAAGCGAAATCCTGGAAATGCCCGTGATTGAATTGGATCAGGTAATAGAAGATTACTGCAAAAAAACGATACCTGAAATTTTTGATGATATTGGAGAAGAAGGCTTTCGCTCTTTGGAAACACTTCTTTTGGCAACATCTATAACCGGTAGCCATGTGCCTTACGATTTACTAAAGGGCGCTATATTTTCATGTGGCGGCGGAGTCCCTTTAAGCGATGTAAATGTAATTGCAATGCAAAACAGCGGAATCGTAGTTTGGCTCAATGCCAGTCCGGAGGAAGTATTTAAGCGTTTATCAAAGGAAAAACCTCTGGATAATTCCACCAATAATCCGGCAGAAAGCGACGGAGACATTACCAATGGAAGACCACTACTTAGAGGAAAAATGAATCTCACCGACATACAGGAAATGATGGCTCTAAGAGAACCCTATTATGAAGACGCCGCAGATTTGGAAGTATTTACAGATAAAAAAACACCGGCTGATGTTGCCGGTGAGATTGTCTTAGCTCTGGATTTAGCTCCAAATATTTCTTAATTACCTTCCAATGCAGTATCTCTCACAGA
>CADBSP010000146.1 GCA_902797405.1 uncultured Eubacteriales bacterium
GAAGCTTCTCTGGCTGCTACCGGCATGGAAGATGTATTACAGATGATGATTGTTCTTTCCATGAGTGAACGGCCTGTCTTCGGGTCGATCAGTTCAGGGAACTCTGTAAGTACTTCTACAACTTCGCCGGCACGCTCTCCGCAAGCAGCTACGATTACGATATCTACGTCGGAGTTCTTAGCCTGCATGTGCTGGAGAACTGTCTTTCCTGCGCCGAATGGTCCCGGTGTGCAGAATGTTCCGCCCTTTGCCACCGGAAGGAAAGCATCGATACAGCGAAGCTTTGTTACCAGCGGTTCGGAAGGACGAAGCTTTTCTTCATAGCATGTTACAGCCTGCTTAACCGGCTGAGTGAATACCATGGAGAGGTCCCTTGTTTCTCCCTTAGCATCTTCTATTGTGCATACTGTGGAATGGACATTGTATGAGCCCGCTTCCTTTATGGACTTAACTGTCCAGTCGTCACCCTTCAATGTGAAAGGTACCATAATGTGGTTGGTGAAAAGACCTTCAGGAACTGTACCGATGGTGCTTCCTGCTTTTACGCGATCTCCAACCTTTGCTACCGGTGTGAAATCCCAGTCTCTGTCCGGAATAGCATCCAGATATACACCTCTATCGAGGAAGAATCCACACTCCTCTGCCAACTGAGGGAGTGGGTTCTGAAGTCCGTCGAATACCTGTGTAAGTAGTCCTGGGCCCAGATCTACGCTCATGAGTTCGCCGGTGAATTCTACCGGGTCGCCCACCTTGATGCCGTCGGTCATCTCGTAAATCTGCATACTTACTTCCCCGTTTCTGATACGAATTACCTCACCTTTTAGGCGCTTATCGTCAACGAGGATGTAACCTACTTCATTCTTACGAACGGAGCCATCGAAGTCCACATTTATTAGGTTTCCGTTGACCCCGGTTACATAACCTGTTTCTACTTTCATATAACACTCCTGTTACAAACTATACACTTGCTGCTGTATCCCGTCGAATAGAGTCTGGAATTCAGCTTTGCCCTTATCCTGCTCGAAGCTAGTTAGACGCTCAAGCAGTTTTAATTTGATTGCATATCCGTACAACACGTGGTCGTCGAACATATGAAGCCCTACCAATGAGTCGAGATTATCGAATTCATACTCTAAAAGAATTCTCTCTGCTTCCAAAGGATTCTTCGCAGATATTGCTGAGGACGCCACCTGAGAGATGAGACCATCCTTATCGTAGGCAGATGAATAGCTCTTTCCGAGATTCATACTTCTTTGATAGTTGAGTTCCTTGGTCAGCATCCCATAGAAGCGGGCCCATTCATCTACTAAGGGTCCTTCTGTGGAATTTAGTGTGAGGTTCTTAAGACGTTCATAATCCGCGTCACTCACGTTTGACTGACAGAGGTTGAGGAATTCGTCATATGTTAACGGCATATCCCCGTCCGCTCTCAGTTCAGGCAGGCTTGATATCAGATAATAATATGAAGCCATACTGCGCCTCCTTACTTTACTGGAAGTCCAGTTCTCTGAAGTATGGCATCAGCATCTCCATGATTCCATCATCTGAGCAATCAAAATAGCCGGAACCGTCCTTTGCTGCAAGGCGGAATCCCTGCTGTACACCCTTAGTGGGCTTGATTTCCAGTCCGTTCTTGATTTCTTCGGCTAACTCACTTTTAAGTGCGTCGCTTACTTCGGATACTTCTGCTGCATAATTTGCAATGTCTTCACCGGCAACAGCTGCACGAATCAGTTTGCCAAGTCCTTCACCGGATAGTTCTTTGCGAATGTCCGATGCGAGAATCTTCTGGAATTCTCCCTGGATTTCAGTCTTGAAAGCCAGCACTGCATCTCTCTTGGCCTGTTCGGCCCCCACCTCGGCACTTTCCTTAAGGATGGCTATTTCTTTTTCTGCTGCATCCTTATACTGTTGTGCCTCGGCCTTCGCTCCACTGATAATGGACTCGGCTTTTTTCTTTGCTTCTGCAAGGATAGATTCCGCTTCGGCATTTGCCGCCTCTAACCCTTCTTTACGGATAGAGGAAACCAGGTCTTGAATCTGTAATTCCATGGGCACCTCCTTATTATGGAATCAATAACTTTAACATAAAGTTAAAATAAAACCTATTAACACAAATAGCTTGGCTATTTGGTGCTATCAAAATGATTTGTGTCTATACAGAGATTGTGAATTTTTAATCAATTTTTTAAATAACTATATATGAATGTAAATGTCAATAATTCTTATATTTATAATTTTTATTTGTTTAATCCGATTATAACAATTATGTTTATTTTTGTTCTTGTGAACAAAAACACTTCATCAATTTATTATAATACAGTGTCTAATTTCGTGCAAGTTCAAATATTCTTTTTATTCTGTTATTTACTCCGGATTTCTTTAACGGGGGATCAAGCATCTCTCCCAACTGGGTTAAACTTGCCTCCGGATAGGCTAATCTAAGCTCGGCAATCTCCCTGAGTTTGGGCGACATCGACTCATATTCTCCCCTTTTTTTCAACAAATTTATAACTTCTATTTGCTCTTCAGAGGCATCCAGAGTTCTCTCCACATTGGCCGTATCGCAGTTCGTCTTTCTTACCGCTTCGACCTTTGCTTCCTTGGTTATAACTATGTCAACAAAGTCCAAAACACTCGTATGTGCACCTATGAGAGCCAAGGCGTCGCGAACATATGCGGATTTCTTTATATATACAATGTACTTGTTTCTTCTTTTGGATATATTACAAGATAAATCAACAAAACTATTAACCAGCCTCTGCAGGTCCTTTGCCAATTTTTCGGTCTCGCAAGCTATTTCAAAATGGAAACTTTTCTTTGGATCTGTAACCGTTCCGGCCCCCAAAAACATCCCTCTTAAATAAGACCTCTTGCAACACTTGGTTTTTATTAGACCCTCATAGATTCCGTCTGTCAGGTAGTTTTGTCCCTTCTTTACCATCAAAAGTCCGGTTTCCCTCAGGATTTCCTCTCCTGATCCTTCGTGGTCAACAGTCAGTCTATATCTTCTGTCCCTTCCAAAGAGCTCTGTCTCCTGAACCCGAATCTCCATATTGATGCTGTCACCAAAATAAGCCTTAATGAGTCTCTTATAATGCCTGGCAATGGCCGGGCTCGCGGTTGTCGCTATTATTCCGAATCTCCCTCCACCAAAGAACGTGGCCGTACCGGCAACACGGAAGAATCCGGATATCTCCGCAAGTTGGCAACAAGCTTTTTCAGGCTCTGTTCTAGCCAATTCATTTTTTACGTCTGATGCAAAACTCATATTCTTTCCATACAAAAAGGAGATAACTCAGCGTTGAATTATCTCCTTAGGTGATATTCTTTAGCCGAAGTTTATTTACGCGGCGGAAGCGAGAGAATTTCTCTGGCTTCGTCAGGTGTTGCTATTTCTCTACCGAGAAGCTTAGCAATCTCAACAACCTTGGCAACCATTTCTCCGTTGCTCTTGGCCAGTACTCCCTTTTCCATATATAGATTGTCTTCAAATCCCACTCTTACGTGTCCACCCATTGAGATGGTTGCAGCAGCGATGTGCCATGCATTCTTTCCTAATCCGGTTGCTGTCCAGGTGGATCCCGGTGGAATTGACTCAGCCATATATACCAGGTCTCTAATAGTTGCGCTCATCTGAACTCCCAGTACGAAATCCCAATGAAGAGGATGTACTAAGAGGCCCTTTCTGTCTGCAACCTTTAGAGCCAGATCTATCATGCCTTTATCAAAAACTTCCAGTTCGGGCTTAATGCCTCTTTCCTTCAGTATTTTAGCAAAATTCTCAATTGTTGTATCTGTATTTACGAATACTTCGTCGCCGCCGAAATTGCATGTTCCGCAGTCGAGTGTTGCCATTTCAGGAGTCGGAACCACTTCTGTTGACTGAAGTCTTTCCAGGTCTGTCATTCCTACTGCACCACCTGTTGATGGCTGGATAATAACATCCGGGCATTCCTTTCTGATTGCATCTATGCATTCCTGGAAACGGCCCTTATCCTGGGTTGGAGTTCCGTCATCCCATCTTACATGAAGATGAATGAGCGCAGCACCGGCATCATATGCGGATTTTGCTTCTCTAACTATTTCCTCTACTGTGTATGGCACAGCAGGGTTTTGTTCTTTGGTGACTTCTGCACCACAAATACAAGCACTAATAATAAGTTTTTCCATAAGATTCTCCTCCTAAAACTATTGCCACAATTTAATGCAGTCCACTTAATAAATGGGTAGTCCTGACCCATTTCAATTAGTCCATGAAGATTGTATCACTAAAGGTCCCTATGTTCAAGGGTAGTCCTAAATCCCCTTTCCTTTAGCTCTTTTGCCATTCGATCCGCCATCGCCACGGAACGATGCTGACCTCCTGTGCATCCAAAACCGATATTCAGGTGTTGCTTTCCTTCCTTGATATAGCTTGGAATAAGATCTTCCAGGAGGTTCAAAAGGTCTCCTACGAATTTTTCCGCCACTTCCTGCTTAAAAACATATCCTGAAACCTTCTTATTGTTCCCTGTAAGTTTCTTTAGAGAAGGAACATAGTAGGGATTAGGAATAAACCTCATATCAAAGACCAGGTCCGCCTCTGTTGGAATTCCCCTCTTATATCCAAATGAAATGATATTTACAGCAAATGAGCTCTTACCACCCTCACTAAAGAGTCTTCCGATTTCCAATTGAAGGTCGCTGACCTTCATATCGGTTGTATCTATTATATAGTCTGATAGATTCCTGATTTCTCTCAGTCTCTCTCTTTCCAGATTAATTACATCCTTTGTTGTTGGGCCTTCTGCCAGCGGATGGTTTCTCCTGGTTTCATTATATCTTTTTACCAGGGTTCTGTCAGATGCTTCGATAAAGAGTATCTGACATTCAATATCCTCTCTGGATTTCAGCTCCTGGATTGATTCCTTTACATCATCAAAGAACTCTCCTCCTCTGATATCCACAACAAAGGCAGCCTTCTGCATCTTTCTCTTTGATGTCATCGCAAGCCCAATGAAGTCCACAATCAAAGAAGGAGGCATATTGTCCACGCAATAATATCCCTGGTCCTCAAACCAGTCTATGGCGTTGGTTTTTCCTGCACCGGACAAACCGGTAACTATTACAACTTTCATTTTGTCGAGATTGTCCATGTATCCTCCAGATGCGATTTTACTAAACTTAATACTATTTTTATTGCATCATGCTCTTTGTTGAACCGGATAGTTATTGATAGTTATTTGATGATTCGAACTTCAGGTTCCAAGTCCACGCCATAATCGTCTTTTACCTTAGTTTGAACCTGCTTCATAAGCTCCAGGATATCATCGTAGGTTGCTCCACCCACATTAATAATGAAGCCTGCGTGTTTTTCGCTCACCTGTGCACCACCAACAGTGAGACCCTTAAGTCCCGAATCCTCAATTAGCTTTCCGGCAAAACTCCCTTCCGGTCGTTTAAAGAAACTTCCTGCACTTGGATATTCCAGCGGTTGCTTGGATGAACGTCTCTCGGAATAGTCCTTCATCCTACTGTTTATTTCGTCCTGAACTCCCACGGGCAACAGGAACTCCGCTTCTAAAACTATGTCTCCGGTTTCCATCAGTATGCTATGTCTATAGGAAAGGTTTAATTCCTCTTCCTTCATTGTTTTGATTTCGTATTCACCGGAAGACGCTTTAGCTAGGACCTTTACTTCCTTTAAAGTATCCTTTATCACTCCATCGTAAGCTCCCGCATTCATAAACACCGCGCCGCCGATGCTTCCGGGAATACCCGCTGCGAATTCCAGACCAGTAAGTCCTTTAGCCGCTACGGCCTTGGATAGACGAGAGAGAAGGGTTGCAGCGCCAGCGCGAGCTCTATAATACTTGGCATCGCAGTCCTTTTCTTCAACGTTGCGAGCTTCCTCTTCGCAACCCGGGTTTTCATCACATTCTTCTATCTCTATATAGTCGAATCCTTCGCCAAGTTTTATCACTGTACCATCGTAGACCTCTGCAGCAAAGAGAGTGTTGGTACCATTGCCAAGAATAAGATAGTTTTCTCCTTTAGTATGCAAGTCCTCCAACGCCTCTTTCAGTTCCTCCGGAGTATCAACAACAAGAAGCCGACGGGCTTTGCCGCCGGCCTTGAAACTGGTGTATTGTGCCATGTCTGCATTATTTGTAATTATCATCCTCTTTTCCCCTTAATCATGTTCTTGAATTTTTGTATGCTGCTCTCTTCCAATTCTTCTTCCAATTCAATGGAAAAAGTTTCTTCCGAAGTAAGCTGGAATTTATCAAAATTCATATAGTCTCTAATGTTGTTGGATTCACCTTTTTTCCTAAGCTTACCCGTTACGAATTTTCCGAAGTAATAATAAATTACAGCAAAGACAGGGACGCCCAATATCATTCCGATGAATCCGAAGAGTCCTCCTCCGATAATGATTGCAAACATTACCCAGAAGCTAGCGATTCCGATTGAGTTTCCAAGTATGGCAGGACCAATTACGTTTCCATCAAGCTGCTGAAGTATTATGATCAAGATTATGAACCAGAGCGCCTGAATTGGACTTATCAATACGATGATGGCTGCCGATGGAATCGCTCCGATGAACGGACCAAAGAACGGGATGATGTTTGTGATTCCTACTATGGTGCTTATCAAAAGCGGATAAGGCAGTTTTAAGACTGTCATCGCTATAAAGCAAAGCACGCCTATAATCGCAGAGTCAATGATCTTACCGGTAATAAAGCCACCGAATGTTTTGTTGGAATAAGAGGCAAGCTCCAATATTTCTTCCGCCTTAGGCGCTTTAAAGAAAGCACGGATAATCATCTTTATCTGTGCAGCGAATTTCTCTTTTCCATTTAGGAAATACGCACATACTATCAAACCTATTACGAGGTTCAATGTTGTCTTTATGGTTACGATTACTCCCGAAGAGACCCTCTGCATGATCGATCCCACTCCCGGGAGCAAAGTGTTCTGAACCCAGGTAATGAGATTTTTCTGGAGTTCATCCATACCTGATTGAATGGTCTCTGTGATTGCAGTATTTTCGAAATTGGCCAGCACCTTATCCACCAGTTCGCTTACGTGGTCCAAATTGGATGGGAGCGATTGTGAAATTACGCTTATGCTCTCTATGACCTGAGGTATGAGGAGCGCTGCCATTCCGGCAACTATTCCGATCACGATGATAAGGCATATCACGGTTGCTATTACCTTAGATATTGTAAGCGCTCGCCTACTAGTTTTGGATTCACCCTTTATTGACCGATAGCATTTACGTACTATGAAATTGTAAATCGGGCTAAGCAAATACGCCATGACAAAGCCATAAAGGAAGGGAGAGATGATGGTTATCATCTTGGATATCCCCTCCAGGAATCCCGTATAGTTCGTCACCAAATGATAGAACAATATCAAGAGCGCGCCAACGATAACTATGGTGCTTCCCCATTTAAAGTATGTGCTTCTACTGATTCTCTTCATCGCCCCTGACCTTTTTTAATACATTATTATGTGTCTTATTTCGCGACTAATTTCGTGTCTAATCCAAGTATTATTTCTTGCCGATTAAATTCTTAAAGAACCCGCGGCCTAAGGTAGACCCCAGATTTCCTCCTACTTTCTTACCCAAGGTACCGCCGATTGTATCACCGACCATTTTGCCGAATTCACGACCCAGGGTACTTCCTACGGAACCAACAGCATTCTGAGCCTGGCGTTCCCTGGCTCTTTGCTCTTTCTCATAGGCTTTCTGTGCTTCCTTCTCA
Source organism: uncultured Eubacteriales bacterium (assembly GCA_902797405.1). Taxonomy (GTDB): domain Bacteria; phylum Bacillota; class Clostridia; order Peptostreptococcales; family Anaerovoracaceae; genus Eubacterium_B. The sequence goes on from CADBSP010000146.1 coordinate 7,755, forward strand.
GCCTTCTCCTGAGCTTTGATGGCTTCTCTTTCTGCCTTTTCCTGTAGCTTCAAGGCTTCCTTAGCTGCTTCCGCATCTTCCTTTGCTTTTTGTCTTTCAAATTCCAGTTTTTCTTTTTCAAAGGCTGCGCGTTCAGCTGCTAGTCTCGCTTCCTCTGCAGCGAGCTGAGCCTGTCCGTGAAGCACTTCATAAGCGGATTCATTGTCCACGTATGTATCGTATTTGGACATTCCGTCGGTGTTAATCATCGATTCTCTAACCGCAGGATCCGCAGGTCCCATTAAGCTCTGAGGACAAATAATGGACGTACGCTGGGTTATCATAGGAACACCGTCATCGTCCAGGAAGGAAACCAGGGCTTCTCCTGTTCCGAGTTCCATAATCACGTCCTCGGTTTTAAAGTTAGGATTCTCTCTGAATGACTGAGCAGCAGCTTTTACTGCTTTGATTTCCGCAGGGGTATATGCTCTCAGCGCATGCTGAACTTTGTTGCTGAGCTGTGCCAAAACGCTGTTCGGAATATCCGCCGGATTCTGGGTTACAAAGTAAACGCCTACCCCCTTGGAACGAATCAGCTTAACCATCTGCTCGATTTTTTGGATAAAGACGGACGGCATATCCGTGAATAGGAAATGCGCTTCATCGAAGAAGAATACTAGTTTTGGTTTTTCCATATCTCCCTCTTCCGGAAGTTTCTCGAACAGTTCCGCCATCATCCAAAGTAGGAAGATAGAATACAGTTTAGGACTCTGAACCAGCTTGACGGAATCCAAAACATTTATCATTCCTTTTCCGTTGATGTCCGGTCTAATCCAGTCCATGATGTTTAAATCAGGCTCCCCGAAGAACATGTTTCCGCCCTGATCTTCAATCGGGAGAATAGCTCTTACGATTCCGCCCAACGACTGCTGCGTGATATTTCCATAATGTAAGATATATTCATCCTTATGTTCGCCAACATAATTCACCATGGCTCTCAGATCCTTTAAATCAATAAGCAGGAGACCATTGTCGTCGGCAATTCTGAATATGATATTCAGCACACCTTCCTGTGCTTCGGAAAGGTTTAGGATTCTTGCCAAAAGCTCGGGTCCCATATCGGATACCGTAGCTCTTATAGGATGTCCTCCCTCTCCAAAAATGTCCCAGAAAGTCGTGGAATAACCGTGATATCTGAAGCAGTCTCTAAGCCCGAATTTATCGATTCTTCTTTCCATGTCTTCTGTTTGTTGGCCTGGCGTGCAAATGCCTGAAACATCTCCCTTAACGTCGCACATGAATACGGGAACCCCGGCGTCAGCAAAGGACTCTGCCAGAACCTTCATGGTTATGGTTTTACCGGTACCTGTTGCACCCGCAATTAGACCATGTCTATTACTCATGGAAAGGTCCAGATTAACTCTATTACCTTCTGCATCTATACCAACATATATCTTATTATCTATAAGCATTTCTTACCTCCGAATCACATATTCAAAAATAGAATTATCCAACATATATTTTAACCTATACTATGTAGTTTATTCAAGATAATCTGCGCTTAACTTATTGCTTTTTTTATTGCCGATAATAGTATATAATTTTTAAGAATAATAAATCATAAAACCATATTGTGATAATGAACCTGGTTCGGAAAGGATGCTTATGAGCGATATTATTGTAATCGGAATAGCCGGCGGAACCGGAAGCGGCAAAACCACCATCACTCAGGAAATCGTAAAGAGTCTGGGAAACAACGTAACCGTAATCACTCACGACAGCTATTATAAGGCTCATCACGACTTAAGCTACGATGAACGTGTTAAGCTAAACTACGACCATCCAAATGCATACGACACGGAAATGTTCGCCAAAGACCTGGAAGCACTCAGACGCGGCGAGATCGTGGAGTGTCCGATTTACGACTACACTATTCACGATCGTTCCGAGAACACTATCACCATTCATCCCACCAAGGTTATCATCGTAGAAGGGATTATGATTTTCCACTATGAAGAAATCAGGAAACTGATGGACATAAAGGTCTTTGTTGATGCCGATGCCGACATCAGAATTCTTAGAAGAATCATGCGCGATGTAAAGGAACGCGCCCGCAGCCTGGATAGCGTAATAAACCAATACATCACCACTGTTAAGCCCATGCACGAAGCTTTTATCGAACCATCCAAAAGATATGCCGACATCATCATCCCCGAGGGTGGTCAGAACATCGTAGCATTGGAAATGTTAATCGGAAGAATCAAGGCTCATTTGAACAAAAACTAACGACCGAACAATCTTTTTTAATAAGTCAAACAGATAAGATCTTCTTTGATAACAAAGAGGGTCTTTTTTTGGATAGCAAAGA
>CADBSP010000147.1 GCA_902797405.1 uncultured Eubacteriales bacterium
GGGTTCAAATCCTGCCACCCCGACCAATAAAAATGTGGGCCACTAGCTCAGTTGGTCAGAGCGTCCGGCTCATAACCGGCAGGTCCCGGGTTCAAGTCCCTGGTGGCCCACCAATACAATCTGCCCCATGAGGGCGACCAACGGGAGACCGAATGGCAAGGCAGATTTTTCGCGAGGGATGCCCGCGAAGGCGAGTGAAACGAAGCCTGAGTGGCAAGCAGCCCGAACGTGCAACTATAAGCCCAGATAGCTCAGTTGGTAGAGCAGTAGACTGAAAATCTACGTGTCCTTGGTTCAATTCCGAGTCTGGGCACCATACAGCAGTTTTCCGATGCCTTGCGCCCGGGGAGCTGTTTTTTTATGCTTGCAATAAATGCGATTATAGGCATTGGAATTATTGCGATTATAAGGATTTTGTTGTATTATATAGGGTGGATTATTATAAAGGAGATTAGGAAAAATGGCACAATTATACTATCGTTACAGCACTATGAATGCTGGCAAATCCATAGAACTTGTTAAGGTTGCATACAATTACGAAGAGAGAGGAAAGAATGTTCTTACCTTAATACCTTCCGTTGATAATAGATATGGCAGAGGAGTAATAACATCCCGAATCGGAGTACAGAGAGAAGCCAAAGCCGTCGCTGATGACACAGACATTCTAGATCTCTTCATAAAGGAAAACGATAGAAAACCAATCGACTGCGTTTTAGTTGATGAATGTCAGTTTCTACAAAAACACCATGTGTTGGAACTTGCTGAGGTAGTTGATAGTTTCAATGTTCCCGTACTGGCATATGGATTGAAAAACGACTTCAGAAATGAAATGTTCGAAGGTTCGTATTATATGCTCATTTATGCGGATAAGATTGAAGAGATAAAGACAATCTGCTGGTGCGGCAGAAAGGCGACCATGATAGCCAGATTGGTAGATGGAAAGATGGTAAAACAAGGTCAGCAGATAGTTGTTGGCGGAAACGACATGTATGTTTCTCTTTGCAGACGCCATTACAACGAAGGAAGAGTTGGCCCCGACCTAATAGTTCCGGAACAGACACGTTTATAGGTTAATATGACTACGAAGACGACTAAGAATGAAAACAATCTATTAGGATGTGCGGATTCCTGCATAGATTCTGCAGGACATGTGGATAAATCAATCCACAGCTTTGATATGGAGGAACTAAAGCCGCGCCTCCTTTTACATAGCTGCTGCGGACCGTGCAGCACTTCTGTCATCGAGAGATTGTCGCAGGATTATCGCATTACGGTTTTCTACTTTAACCCATGTATTACGGATAGAGAAGAATACGAAATTAGAAAAGAAAACCAGATGGCTTTCATTAGAGAGTTCAATAAAAAAGGTAATCCGTCGGATATCATTCAGTTTATAGAGGGTGACTACTGTCCGGAAGAGTATTTGGAACTAGTCAAGGGACTGGAAAACGAACCTGAAGGCGGAAAGAGATGTCATGTATGCTTTAGACAGAGACTAACTGAAACTGCAAAAAAAGCAAAAGATTTAGAATTCGATTTATTCACAACCACATTAACTGTGAGTCCGCATAAGAATTATCAACTAATAAGCAGCATAGCCATGGAGATTGCCGAGGAGACCGATACGGTATTCCTGGACATGGACTTTAAGAAGAAGGCAGGATTTCAGAGAAGTGTACAACTTGCCAAGGAATATGGACTCTATAGACAGGACTACTGCGGATGTGAGTTCTCGAAAGAAAGATTATAGATACGGAGAAGCGATAAATGTCACAATTGATTATACCAAATAATTACGACCCCATAGTTTCGCCTATGGAAACCCAAAGGGCGATAAAGAAGATAAAGGACTATTTTCAACAGGAGCTGGCTTATGGGCTAAATTTGAGGCGTGTAACAGCACCTATTTTTGTTGATCCACTAACAGGATTAAACGACAACCTAAGCGGCGTGGAGAGAAGGGTTGAGTTCACACTGAAGGACATGAACGAAAAAAAAGTAGAAATCGTTCAATCCCTGGCAAAGTGGAAACGCATGGCTCTTGGAAAATATGAAATCAATCCCGGGCATGGTCTATATACCGATATGAACGCCATAAGAAGAGATGAAGAACTCGACAATATTCATTCGGTTTATGTGGATCAGTGGGACTGGGAAAAGGTAATAACCAGGGATCAAAGAACCCGGGAATATTTACATGAGACCGTAATTACAATCTACAATGCAATCAAAAATCTAAGCGATTATGTAAATAGATTATATAGGGATATACAAACCGAACTTCCAAATGAGATTCTTTTCATTACAACCCAAGAGCTGGAAGACATGTATCCGGATAAAACTCCTAAGGAAAGAGAACATCTGATTTGCCAGGAACACGGTTCTGTATTTATAGAGAAAATAGGAGGAGTTCTAAACTCCGGCCAGCCTCACGATGGACGTTCTCCTGACTACGATGACTGGGAACTAAACGGAGATATTCTCCTTTGGAACGATATCCTGGGAATCTCATTTGAGATTTCATCCATGGGTATTAGAGTCGATGCCGAGGCAATGGATAGACAACTTACCCTGGCAGGAGCTGATGACAGGAGAGAGCTGGATTTCCAAAAGGCTGTTTTAAACGATGAACTACCATTCACCATCGGAGGAGGAATCGGACAAAGCCGTCTCTGCATGTACTTCCTCAGGAAGGCTCATATAGGTGAAGTTCAGGTAAGCGTATGGCCAAGAGAAATGGAATTGGAGTGTCGGGCAAATAATATTTTCTTGCTCTAGGAAAGGATTGTGCTTAATTAAATGCCTAAATATATTAGCGTAGTAATTGAGAATAATACCAGATACACAGATTCTTTCTTTACATATAAAGTTCCTGACACCATCCATGATATCGGAATAGGTCATGTCGTTACGGTGCCATTTGGTAAGGGAAACAAAGAACTAAGGGCATATGTCTTTGATGTAATAGAGGAGGACAAACTTCAGGAATTAAAAATCGATGAATCAAAGATAAAAAGTATTAAAGAAATTGATTCTGAAATCGTGCTTACTCCTGAGATAATATCCACGTGCAAGTGGATGAAAATGCGCTATGGCATTAAATACATTGATGCAATAAGGTGCTTCGTTCCAACTGGAAAAGCAGCACGTGAAGGAAAAGAAAAGAGGCCTATTCAGGATATAGAGGCTGATGTAGTTGAGATTGAAGACCTAAATCCCGAACAAAAGAAAGCGATTGGCAGTATCAACTTAGCCATAGAAGAAGGCATTCAGAAGAACTTCCTCATTCACGGAGTAACCGGAAGCGGAAAAACCGAAGTATATATGCAGGCCATAAGGAAGTGTATAGACCTTGGGAAAACGGCAATCATGCTCGTTCCGGAAATTGCTTTAACTAAACAGATTACAGAAAGATTCATTGGAAGATTTGGAAGAGAAAGGGTAGCGATACTTCACAGCAAACTTACTCCCAGAGAGAGATTCGATGAATGGAGCAGAATTAGGAGTAAAAGAGCAGATATTGTAATTGGAGCCAGGCTGGCGGTTTTTGCTCCACTGGAAAACATCGGTTTGATCTTGATGGACGAGGAGCACGAGCAAACATATAAGTCAGATAAGAATCCAAAATACGATACATTGGATGTGGCCTTAAAAAGAATTATGTACTATAGCGGTGTGCTTGTACTTGGAAGCGCGACGCCATCAGTTGTTACTTATCAGCGAACAAAGGAAGGGATATTCGAAAAGATACCTTTAACCCAAAGATATAACGGCACCGAAATGCCGGACATAGAAATTGTGGACATGCGTAGCGAACTACGGCATGGAAACCGAAGCATGTTCAGTTACCGATTAAGGGAGGAAATAGAGAATTCACTTTCAATCGGGGAACAGAGCATTCTGTTTTTGAACAGAAGAGGTTATTCAAACTTTATTTCATGCAGAGAATGTGGTGAGGCCGTAAGATGTGAAGAATGTGGAATATCCATGACCTATCACAAAGAAAGAAATGCCTTGGTTTGTCATTATTGCGGGAAAACAGTACCGGTACCAAAGACATGTCCTGCCTGTGGAAGCAAATACATAAAGCATTTTGGTGTAGGGACTGAACAAGTTGAGGAATATACGAAGAAGGAATTTCCGAATGCCAGAGTCTCACGTTTGGATCTGGATACAGCCAAGAACAAAAGAGAGATTAATAGGATAATCGGTGATTTCGCCAAAGGGAATACCGACATTCTAATTGGTACTCAGCTAGTCGCCAAGGGGCTTGATTTTAAGAACGTTGGTCTGGTAGGAGTAATTGCGGCGGATGCAAGTCTTAACATCCCTGATTACAGATCAGGTGAAAGGACATTCCAGCTTATCACTCAGGTTGCAGGTAGGGCAGGTCGCGGAGATAAAAAAGGTAAAGTAATAGTTCAAACCTATTCGCCTGACAATCTTGCGATAAGCGCTGCGTCCAAGTATGACTACGAATCCTACTTTAACCAGGAAGCGGAGTTCAGGAAACTGATGGGATATCCTCCGTTCTCGGATTTGATACTAGTTGAGTTCACTCATAAAAATGAAGATGTTGCCGAAAAGACGGCATTAGGTTTTTTTGATTATATAAAGGAATATACGGATGGTTTAAAGACAAAGGGAATTGAAAGAGATGTTTTCTCTAACGATGATATTTTTTCACCACGTATATCCAAAGGATTCAAGGGCACGAAGGGTGATTCATACAGATATTATGTTTTGATTAAATCCAGGCGAATCGAAGGTCCTATAACTAATAGAATAAACGATTCCAATGAAAACAAACAAAGAATAAACAAAAGGAATTATTATCTGGCGGGCATTACTCGGTTCATAGAGAAGATGATAAAGGAAAGAGATGCTTGTTCAGTCGTAGTGGATGTTAATCCATATAGCACGATATAAAATTAAAGAAGTTTAGATTGATAATAAAATGGAGGACTTTGATGGCATTAAGGAATGTGGTGACAGAGGGAGATCCAATACTTAGGAAGAAAAGCCGTGAAATAAGCGAGATTACCGAACGTATAAAGACGACCTTGGAGGACATGAGAGAAACCATGGAATCAAAGGGAGGCGTTGGAATAGCGGGACCTCAGGTTGGAGTAATGAGAAGAATGTTTGTGGCAAAGCCATATCCTGATGATAAACCCGAAGAATTATACTATATGATTAATCCTGAAATCTATGAAGTAGAGGGAGAACAGGAAGGTGAAGAGGGATGCCTTTCCGTACCCGGAATGCAGGGTAAAGTTGTTAGACCACAAAAGATAAAGATAAAAGCGCAGGACTTAAATGGTGACTGGCAGGATTATGAATTTGAGGATTTTGCTGCTCGTGTTATGTGCCACGAATACGATCATCTGGAGGGAGTTTTATACACCGATAAGGCTATAGAGGTGTATGAGGCCAAAGCTTCAGATGAGGAAGAGTATGCGGAAGAATAGGCCCGCGGTTTATTATTTGGAGGCAAGTTTAAATGAGAACTATTTACATGGGGACTCCTGAATTCGCAGTACCTGCTCTGGATGCTCTCATAGAATCAAAACACGATGTCGCTGCTGTCGTTACACAACCGGACAGAATAAAAGGAAGAGGTAAAAAAATGCTTCCTCCTCCGGTGAAAGAAACTGCAGTTAATGCGGGAATTCCGGTTATGCAACCCGATAAGATAAAAGGAAACAATGATTTCCTTAATGAATTAAAAGAGATTAACCCCGATATTATTGTGGTTGCAGCGTATGGAAGAATACTACCTAAGGAAGTATTGGAACTTCCAAAGTTCGGATGCATCAATATCCATGCTTCGCTTCTTCCCAGATGGAGAGGGGCTGCTCCGATGCAACACGCAATTCTTTCAGGTGATGAAAAATCCGGTATTACAATAATGCAAATGGCAGAAGGTCTGGACACTGGGGATATGCTTTCTAAGGTGGAAGTGCCTCTAACAGTAGAGCATGACGGAAAAGAATATGGAATATATCATCCTACTTTATCGGATAAACTATCTAAGTTAGGTGCTGAGCTTCTACTTAAAACCTTGGACGATATAGAGAAGGGCGTAATTACTCCGGAAAAGCAGGACGAAAGTCAAGCAACTTATGCAAGTATGATAAACAAGGAAGACGGCAGGATAGATTTTGAGAAAAACACACCTGCTGAAATAGAGAGAATGATTAGAGCCTTTGAACCCTGGCCGGGTGCCTTTGCCAGTCTAAATGGTGAGCAGATAAAGTTCAAAGCGGGAGAGGCTCTAACTAGAGACGATTTATTCAGCATAGAAGATAGAATAAAGGAATCACTAGGTAAGAGTATAGCTGAACTAGATTTCGGAACTGTTCTTATTGCAGACAATTCAGGAATATATATTAAAGCAAAGGACGGAGTATTTAAACTTACAGAACTTCAAATACCGGGAAAGAATTGGATGGATGCAGGAAGTTATCTCAGAGGCCACAAATTAAACCCAGGTACTGTTTTTTCAGCATTATAGATCAATGACATTTTTTCGGCATCGTGGATCAAAACAACACATAGTTTATATAACAAAACGAGAGAAAAATTATTATCTAGTGACTCAATCCAGTGTCATTTGAGAATCATTTTAGAAAAGGAGAAGAAGGTTATGGGATATTATGCAAGTATGATTTTGCTCATTCCGGCAATCATATTATCAATGGTGGCAAGCGCCAGAGTGCAATCTGCTTTTAAGCAGTATTCACAAGTCGCTGATAGCAGGGGGTTAACCGGTGCTCAGGCAGCGAAGCTTATGTTGGAGGCAAATGGATTATACGATATTCAGATTAATCCCATCCAGGGGACTTTGACGGACAATTATAATCCTCAAACCAGGACGCTTAATCTGTCTCAGGGAGTCTACAATATGGCTTCTATTAGCGCAGTATCAGTTGCATGTCATGAAGTTGGTCATGCCCTTCAGCATGCATTTGGATATGCTCCCCTTAGATTCAGAAACAATATTGTTCCAATAGTTAGCTTTGCTTCAAAGATTTCCTGGGTTCTTATTATGGTTGGTGTTATGCTACTCGCCAGCGGTGGTCAGCAATATGGGGCAATTGGCGATACAGTTTTCAATGTAGGGGTACTTGCATTCGTTGCAGTAGTAGTTTTCCACCTGGTAACTTTGCCTGTGGAATTGGATGCCAGTAACCGTGCAATTGACCAGATGCAGACCCTGAATATCGTGAGTGGCGATGAAGTAAAAAGCGCCAAGAAAGTTCTTTCTGCTGCAGCTTTGACATATATTGCGGCGCTTGCAGTTGCCGTTGCCAACTTGTTAAGAGTTCTGGCCATAAGAGGAAACAGGCGTTAATAAGCGAGTTTGGTTTGACATGGATAAGAACAGGGAAGGCGCATATAGAATACTTTTAGGTATTGAGAAGGATGGGGATTATTCCAATCTTTCTATAAAAGAATACCTATCAAAAAACAAGGTTCCTTCTCCCGATTTGGTTAGACGCCTGGTTTACGGGGTTTTGGAAAAAGAGATAAGCATAGATTATTATTTGGGTTTTTTTCTTACCAAAGGCATTTCCAAACTAAAGCCTGAAGTGCTTACAATACTTCGACTAGGTGCTTATCAGCTGGAGTATATGGATTCAATCCCTGACTATGCGGCGATTAGTTCTTCAGTCGAACTTGGTAAGAAACATGCCAATGGTTTGAGCGGTCTCATTAACGGAGTGCTTAGGAATTGGCAAAGAAGAAAAAAAGATATTATGATTCCTGACCGGGAAAAGGAGATTGGAAAGCATCTTTCGGTTAAGTATTCCATAGATGAGGGAATAGTTGAGATACTGTTAAATCAAAGAGGAGAATCATCAACTGAAACTATATTAAAAGGTATTGAAGATTCCATCGATAATCGACCAATAACTCTTAGAGTAAAAAAAGAGCTTGATTTGGAGGAGCTCATAAAAGAGTTTGAAAAGTATGGCTACTGCGCAGCAAAGAGTAAGCTTTCCGGAAGAGTATTAAAGCTAACAAGTAAAAACGATGATAAACTAAATCATCCTTCTCCGACAGATGAATCATCCGGAGATAATCATAATGCAACTTATGGATTATCCATAAAAAGGGATATTACGGAAACGACGCCATATATTTCAGGTGACGTTTCCATTCAAAGTGAAGAATCCTGCTGGATAGCGGATATTTGCAATCCGGAGCCGGGAGATAGAGTTCTGGATCTATGCGCAGCACCGGGTGGTAAAACCCTGGCGATGGCGGAGATGATGGGTAAAGAAGGTGAAATAATCGCCTGCGATATATACAAACATCGACTTGATTTGATCGATATAAATGCAAATAGACTTGGAATAGATATCATAAAAACACTCGAGGTGGATTCATCCAATATAGACGAATTGGAGAGAAAGATAGGCGATTATTTGCCCCCGGAAAAAGAAGTTGAAAGTGACTCTCAAAAAAAAGTCAGCAGAGCCTTCGATGTTGTGCTGGTGGATGCACCCTGCTCGGGTCTAGGGGTTGTGGGAAAGAAACCGGAGATAAGAAAAAGAATCCCGGACACAGAGTATTTGATAGGTATTCAAAGAAAGATTTTGGATAATGGAGCGAGGTTTTTGGCACCTAACGGAAGACTGATTTATAGCACTTGCACCATAGATAAGAGAGAAAATGAAGAGATAATTAAAGCTTTTTTGGATGATCATGCCTGCTTTAGTCTAGACTTTGAAAAAGAACTTCTTCCGGGCATAGATAATCAGGATGGCTTTTATGTGGCAGTACTAAAAAAGACAACAAACGACACTAATTGATTTGCTTTATAATTCACTGAGGAAAGGAGAAACCCATTATGGATGTGGGCTTCAAAACTGACAAAGGGGCTAAAAGGACCAACAATGAAGATGCCTTTTTCGTTATGAAAAGGGATGGCATTTATATTTTGGCCGATGGCGTAGGTGGCACCAACTCCGGAGAGATTGCCAGCAGAACTGCTGTAAACGAGGTTGCGCAATACTTTGAGGATAGGCCATTAACCGCCAAGGATAGCGAGGGCATTTGCAGGGAGATATTCTCCGCGATAAAGAAAGCTAATTACAGAGTCTTTGATATGGCTCAAAGATTCCCTGAAAACAGGGGAATGGCAACTACCATTGTAATAGCCTATATTAGGGGAAAAGACGTATATTTGGCCAATGTGGGAGATAGCAGAGCTTATCTTTATGAGAGAGGTGTGCTCAGCCAGCTTTCAGAAGACCATACATATGTGAACGCTCTTCTAAAAGCAGGTGTAATTACGGAACAGGAAGCCGAAAACCATACGGATAAAAACATGATAACTAAAGCGGTCGGCGCAGAACCAATTATCAAACCTGATTTTTTTCATATCAGGCTAACTGAGGAAGCGTGCATTTTGCTTTGTTCGGATGGTCTGTATGGAGAAGTGCCGGATCCTGATATTACAAAAGTATTTAATATGGGACTCACCATGACTGAGACCTGTGAGATCCTGGTCGATATGGCCAATGATAATGGGGGGCATGACAATATTACTGTCATCTGTATCAAAATAACGGAGGATGAGATCAAATGAGTAAATTGTTAGCTGGTAGATATGAACTGGTCGATAAGATCGGTGAAGGCGGCATGGCCATCGTCTACAGGGCCAAGGATAGACTCTTAAATAGATATGTTGCTATAAAGGTTCTTCGTCCGGAGTACACCAGGGATGAGCAATTTATAGAGAGTTTCAAAAGAGAATCCCAGGCTGCCGCAGGACTGACCCACCAAAATATAGTTGCTGTTTATGATGTAGGTAAATCCGGAAACATCAACTATATTGTCATGGAATTGGTAGATGGCAGACCGCTTTCTGAATTGATAGAAGAACAGGCTCCCATGGATTATAAGGATGTTATTAGCATCGCCAAGCAAATGGCATCGGCCCTTAGCCTGGCTCATAAGCACCAGATAATCCATAGAGATGTAAAACCTCACAACATTTTAATAACAACAGACGGAGTGGCCAAACTGACTGACTTTGGTATAGCAAAGGCTGTAACAAATGCATCATCAATGGCTGATACCAGTAAGATAATCGGCTCAGTTCATTATTTTTCTCCTGAACAGGCCAGAGGTTCATACGTTGACGAACGATCGGATATTTATTCTCTGGGTGTTGTAATGTATGAAATGCTGACGGGAAGAGTTCCTTTCGATGGAGAAAACCCTGTAGAAGTTGCATTAAAGCATATTAATGAGGAAATGATACCTCCATCAAAGATAGTAAAGGGCATCCCTCCAAATCTGGAAAAAGCGGTTTTAAAGGCCACTGATAAGTTCCAAACGAATAGATATAAATCTGCGGATGAATTCCTGGAGGATTTAAAAAATATAGAATTTACAACCGCCATAGCTGGAAGTATTCCGATAGCTGCCTCAGGTGGATTGAATTCCGGTGGATTGGTAAGTAAACCCGTCGATAGAAACGAATTTGAAAGAATTGCCCAGGGTAGATCTACCAATCAGGAAAACACCGGCGATTACTATGAACCCAGAAATGATGATAATAGAAGAGGCGGCGGAAAGGGCTTCCCTTGGAAGATTCTATTTATAATTGGCGCTGTAATGGTAGTATTAGCATTGTCTCTGTTAGCCTTGAATGCCCTAGGATTAATAGGTGGCTCCGATGAAATCTCAGTACCTGATTTAAAGAATCAGACATATGAAGAGGCTGAACTTAGACTGGAGAAACTTGGTCTAACAATACAACGGGCAGATGATATAAGCAGTGATGAGGTTCCGGAAGGAAGAATAGTACAACAAATGCCGGTTGCCAATTCAAAAGTAAAAGAAGGAAAGGTTATAACAGTTAGACTCAGTTCAGGCCCTGGAGAGATTGAGGTTCCTGAACTAAAGAACATGTCTTACGATGAAGCATCTTCTAAACTGTCTGAAATAGGATTAGTGATATCCAGGGGAGATGATGTGTTTAGTGACAGCATTGAATCGGGCAAGATTGTTAGCCAGGAACCACAGGCCAAATCATCGGCTAAAAAGGGTGAAACGATTGTTGTTCATGTCAGCAAAGGAAAAGAGCAGAAGAATACGAATGTTCCTTCTCTAATCGGAAACTTCTATACATCCAGGGATGAGATGGATAACTTCCTGGCAGGTTATGGCCTTAAGCTTGGCGAGGTCTATGAAGTGGAGAGCACCATGACTCCGGGCTCCATAGTAGAGCAATATCCGAATGCAGGAGCTGAGGTGGAGAAGAATTCCTATGTAAATATCGGTTTGGCTATTGAGCCTAAGGTTGAAATGGCAACGGTACCTTCGCTTACCGGAATGACGATGAATGAAGCTACCTTCATCTGTGAAGATAGAGGACTCACAGTTATCCTGGGTGATTTGGTAGAGGATCCGACAGGAACAGGCACTCCTGGAACGATTATCAATCAGGATCTACAACCGAATTCTGAAGTTGAATTAGGAACTGCAATTACAGTTTTCGTGATAAAGGAACAGGATCCTGATCCTATGCCTGAACCTGAACAACCTGAGCCTGAAACAACTGAGGAAGTAACGGATGAGAACTAACCTAGGAATAGTTACAAAAGGCATAGGTGGTTTCTATTTCGTAGATAATGGGTCCGAAGTGTTTAGAACCAGGGGGAGAGGCGTATTAAAAAGAAATAAGGCGCTCATCATAGTAGGTGATGAAGTAGAGTTCACGCCGCCCGAACCAGGGGAAGATGACGGAGTTATTACCAAAGTTCTTCCCAGAAAGAACAGCTTTGATAGACCTCCGGTATCAAACATCGATAAGATGATTATCCTGTTCTCTCTTAAGAATCCGGATCCAAATTTAGAAGTAATTGATAGGCTTCTAATTATGGCCGAGAGCAAGGGGATAGAGCCTGCTATATGCATCAACAAAATCGATTTGGACGATGGTGGCTTGGCAGAGAAGTATCAGAAGATATATAGTCCAATCTA
>CADBSP010000148.1 GCA_902797405.1 uncultured Eubacteriales bacterium
TTACATCTAAATAGGTTGCGCTCTACCCCTCGAAGGCTTTCGCTTTCGACGGAAAGCATAATCCCATTCTTCGCGAACAATCAGTAACGCATATAGTCTCTGGAATTTGACCTCCCTAAAGGGCAGGTGAACCCCCCTCCGGGATATTCTATCAAAACGCGATACCTTTTTCATATTACATAAAGGGTGGGACGAGATCCCACTATTTTCAAATTCTACAGAACCTACTATTTTCAAATTCATAGTTTATGGTCTATGCTAATGCGGTATGATATAATGTGTAATGTTAATTAAGATTCGTAAAAACATAAGGAGAGTTAAAAGATAGATGAAAGAAAAAGATAGAATTAGTGGCTTTATAGTTAAGCGCATAGAGGAACTACCTGAAAACCATTCAACCATGTATCTGATGGAGCATGAAAAGGTTGGAACTGAGCTTATTTGGATGGATAGAGATGACGACAATAAGACTTTTGCTGCAGGCTTTAAAACCTTGCCTAAGGATGATACCGGCGTGTTCCACATCCTGGAACATTCTGTTTTGGCGGGATCTAGGAACTATCCAACAAAGGAACCTTTTGTTGACCTTTTGAAGAGTTCGCTTCAAACATTCCTAAATGCGTTTACGGCACCTGATTCCACCATGTATCCCGTATCGTCCAGAAACGAACAGGATTTCATAAACCTGGTGGACGTCTACCTGGATGCGGTTTTTCACCCGCTTTGCATCGAAGACCCATTTACATTCCGCCAGGAAGGTTGGCATTATGAAGTGGAAGAAGATGAAAATGGTGAGAAAGTACTAACTTTCAATGGCGTGGTATTTAATGAAATGAAGGGTGCAACGACGAGCCCGGATGATGTTCTTTACGATGAACTTTCTAAGCTCATTTTCCCGGATAATTCATATAGGTATAATTCAGGTGGAAATCCTGAGGCTATACCGGATTTAACATTCGAAGAGTTTAAAGCTCAGTATAAAAAACATTATCATCCTTCCAATTCGAAAATTTACCTGGACGGTAAGATGGATGTAGAACGTGTTTTGTCCAGAATTGACAGGGTGATTTCCGAGTTTGAACCGGGCACCAAGGTTGCAGAAATAGCCTATCAAAACCCTATAACGTCAGAAGATAATAGACTGGAATATGAAATTTCGTTAGAAGAGCAGGATTTGGATAGAGTTATTGTTGCTCAATCCTGGGTCTATGGAAAGTTTGATGATGTAGAAAAAGATATCGCATTAGCTGCAATTGAAAAAGCTTTAGCGGAAACAAATGAATCGCCGTTAAAGAAAGCGCTTCTGGATGAAGGATTGGCAGAGGAAGTTGAGCTGGATGTTTCGGCCAGAGGTTTTCAGCATTCATTAACTATCGTCGCCAAAAACACATCAGAAGATAAGATTGAGAAAATATATAAAGTAATAAACCGGGTGCTTTCAGAACAGGCAAGTGGAAAACTGGATCATAGTATCATTTCATCTGCGCTTAAAAAGATGGAGTTTAAGAACAGAGAAAAGGATTACGGTTCTATGCCAAGGGGATTGGTCCACGCCTTAGAGGTATGGGAAAACTGGCAATATGGAGGGGATCCTACGTTCCATCTTAAGATGGAAAAAGTGTTTAAATCACTTAGAGAAAAGCTGGACGAAGGCTTCTTTGAAAATGTTATTAAGGACTGTATCCTGAATAATAATCACACCGTAAAGCTTAGCCTAATTCCATCCGCAACTTTGGGTGAGGAGCGAAGAGCAAAGGAACGCCAAAGGCTGGATGAAATATGGAATTCCTGGTCCGATTCCGAAAAAGAGAAGGTGGAGAGGGAGTTCATAGAGTTTAGAGAAAGACAGCAAAGAGATGATGATCCGGAAGCGCTGGCTACAATTCCAAAGCTTGAGTTAAAGGATATTCCAAAGGAAACGCCAATTATTCCACAATCGGTTTCACAGGTTAAGGGAAGAACCTTGATGCATCAGAATATCGATACCAACGGCATAACATATCTAAACATGTACTTCGATATGTCTGATTTTGATAGAGAGGAACTGGCGGAGGCGTCATTCCTGGCAACCCTTGTTTCCCATGTTCCAACAAAGAACTACGATGTAATCACGTTGGGCAGCAAAATTGACGAGGAGCTCGGTGCACTTGGCGCATATACCACGCAGTATGGAAATGTACAGGACTCCAAGGATGTAAGGCCGTATACCCTGGTAAGCGCATCATTCCTGTCAGAAAATAGGGACGTCGCGCTGGAGCTAATCAATGAAGTATTGAACAATTCTTCGTATGAAAACGCGGATTTCATCTATAATCTCCTTCATCAGACATACATGGAATTCAAGCAAAGCATTCAGATGTCCGGTAATCTTTTTGCCAAGAGAAGAGCGCTTTCCTATAGCACTGAATACGGTGCTGTGGACGAGGCCATGCACGGATTGTCGCTGTACGATTGGATAAAGGAAAACGACGACGAGTATAAGTCCAGGGGAGAAGAATTATGTAAAAGCCTATCCAATTTGGCCAAAAGGATTCTCTCCGGCAATCGTCTATCTATTGGAATTACCGGAGAGTACGACGATGAATGGGTAGAAAAGCTTATTGACATTTTGGAAACCAAGGAAGAAGGTCCTTTGAAAAAGGCTGATTATTCTCCGATAAAAGGAAAGAATGAAGGCTTCATTATTCCTTCCGACATAGGATTTGCAGCTAAGGCTATAGGTTTGAAAGAGGTCGGAGGAGAGTATTCGGGAATCTCCCCATTGGCGTCCAGAGCAATGAGCTACGGTTACCTTTGGAGCAATATCAGAGTCCAGGGTGGAGCTTATGGAGCATCCATGAGTTCTACGGTGTTTGGCGATGTGGCAGCAAGCACTTTTAGAGATCCTCAGACAGCCAGAAGCCTTGATTTTATTAATGGTATAGGAAGTGCTTTAAAGGAACTGGCAGAAAGCGGAGAATCACTAGATGGATTCATAATAAGCACGTTCTCCGACCTGGATCCGCTTCTAACCCCCAGGGGAAAGGGACTAAGAGGAGAGGCGCTCTATCTTTCGGGAAGAACTCCGGAGAGAGAACAGGAAACTCGCAAACAGCTCCTTTCGGCCAAACCGAGTGATTTAATTGCATATGGAGAGATGTTGGAAGAGGCATTTGCCAAAGCATATATATGCGTGATAGGCGGTCAGGGACAAATCGACTCCTGTCAGGAAAAACTGGATGCAATCAAAACTATATAAGGCATCTAAAATCCTTCTAAAACTATTAAAGATATAGCATGTAATCACTTGTTGAACATAAATTGATTCATAATATTCCAACGCGAACCGAATCAGGTTCGCGTTTATTTTTTTTTCACAATCTCTTCACAAAACAACCTGTTTCGTTGACGCTCTTTTATAAAATATGGTAATATTTCAATGAACAAATAGATTTGTTTATTGTTATTATAAAAGGAGGACTTATTAATGGCTGAAGAAAAAACAACCGAAAGAAATGTCAGATTGCCTAATCCGTTTATGGCACTTCTGCCAGTTCTGGTCCTACTGGTAATCATGGTAATGAATTACCTGTTCGACTGGGGACAGGATCCACACATTCCTGTCGTAATTGCAATAGTTGTAGCTTTCTTTGTTGGTAAGGTTAGTGGCTACAGCTACACAGAAATCCTTTCAGGTGGTCTCAGCGCTCTCAACAGATGTTTGGAAGCTATC
The DNA here is from genome assembly GCA_902797405.1 of uncultured Eubacteriales bacterium. Lineage (GTDB taxonomy): Bacteria > Bacillota > Clostridia > Peptostreptococcales > Anaerovoracaceae > Eubacterium_B. The sequence continues at coordinate 3,713 of CADBSP010000148.1, forward strand.
CTGATTCTCTTCCTGATCGGTGTACTTATCGGTTCATGGCTTGCTGCCGGAACAATTCCAGCAATCGTTTATTACGGACTTAAAATGATTACTCCTGCAGTGTTCCTACCGGTTGCATGCCTTATCTCTGCCGTTGTTGCTGTATCCATGGGTTCGTCCTGGACAACAACAGGTACAGTAGGTATCGCATTCATGACAATCGGTGCATCCATGGGATTCAATCCTGCTCTTACAGCAGGTATGTGTATCTCCGGTGCTTACACAGGAGACAAGCTTTCACCGCTCTCCGACACAACAAACCTTGCAGCAGCATCTGCTGAAACAGATCTCTTTGACCACGTTACAGCAATGATGTCAACAACAGTTCCAAGCTTTATTATCGCTTTGGTTCTTTACTTCGTTGCAGGTATGGGAGCATCCAGTTCATATGACAGCTCACTATCCGATCAGCTCAGTTCCGACATTATTGCACAATACAATCATATGAGCCCGATACTCCTTATCCCAATCATCGTAGTTATTGGAGCTTGTATCTTAAAGGTACCATCCCTGGCAGGCATTATGCTATCGGCTGTTCTGGCCTTGGGTCTAGCAGCACTATTACAGGGAGCAAACTTCAGCGATCTTATCACATTCAGCCACTATGGATATGGTGACTACATCAACGAAATGTTCTGGGAAGATGAGGAACTCCACGCACTGGTTATCAAGCTTCTTGACAGAGGCGGAATGGACAGCATGTGCTGGACAATCAACCTGGTAATCGTGGCTGTAGCATTCGGTGGTATCCTTGAAAAGATTGGTGCTGTAGAATCTCTGATGGGTGGACTTCTGAAGCACGCAGACAAGCCTTGGAAGGCTGTTGGTCTCTGCATGTTAACATCCCTGTTCTGCGACTGGACAATGTGCGACCAGTACCTCGCAATCATCATCCCGGGACAGATGTTCCAGGAAACATATGACAAGCTTGGTCTCGGAAGAAACATGCTCTCCAGAACACTGGAAGACCTTGGTACACTTTGGTCCCCAATGTGCCCATGGAACTCCTGCGGTGCATATCAGGCTGGCGTTTTGGGAATGTCCCCATTCACTTACATCCCATTCGCATTCATGAACATTATTAACCCGATTCTTGCATTCATCACATGCTTCTTAGGTCGCAACATCAAGTACGCTGACGGAAGCTATACAGGACTCTTCACAACAACTCTCAAGCAGGCTAAGAAGGCTCCTAAGGCTCCGGAAGAAGGAAAGGCAGTTGCTCTTGCAGCACTTAAGCAGATGAGGGGAGAATAATCCTTCATGTGGTTAGAACGATGGAAAGCCGGCGAGGGTCTAAAGATACTTAACGGTGCAGAAGAGTACATAAGTAAGCAGCGCGAAAAAAAAATATATGTTAGAATCGGCGCTTTCCTTGTAGGACTATATTTTATCTACTATGGAATAGCGAACTTCAAACTGTATTACAGCGCTCTTGCACTTATGGTATGTCTAGCCGCACTGTTCTTCAAGGACATCGCTGCAACTGAAAAAGGCGTGGAAATCAGGTATTTGCTTCCCGGATGGCATTTTGAGAGCCCTTGGACTTGGGCAGAAATAACTCATATAGCCGTTGACTATAAAAAGGCTAGACCGGATGTGATGCTTCACATAGGAAAGGGAAATGTTCATCGCATCATGACGGTTACACCGCAGGATGCAGCAGATATAGAGGATTTGGCCAAGGAGCAGAACCCGGCAATCAGAGTAACAACCATGACAGATTAAATCTCACTATGGACTAATTGAACAAACAAATATGCAGGGATGGTCGATTGACCATCCCTGTTTTAATATGACAGAATAATCTTTTTTGAAGAAGATACTGGTTTTTGAAGAAGATACTGGGTGGCAAAAATTGTAACTTATATTTTCAGAATATTTGTGATATAATTAACACGTAGGCAGATAGTTTTGATGCGATAAGGAGCAGTGATCATAGAATGTTCAAAGTCGGCGAGCTAGTCATGTACGGAGGCAGAGGTGTCTGCAAGATCTGTGAAATCGGAAAGCCAGATTTTGCTAAAGAGGATGATACGCTCTTTTATTTTTTGGAGCCATTGTATAATAGTGGCATTTTCTATGCTCCTGTTGATAACGAGAAGATTTCAATAAGGAAGGTTATTTCCAAAAAGGAAGCAAAAAAACTCCTGGATGAGGTGGACAGCCTAAAGTGCGAATCATTTACCACACATAGCATACAACAGCTTTCGCAGCATTATCAAAGCATAATAGACAAGCATACGTGCAAGGACCTTTTAATCCTCACAAAGTCCATCATGGAAAAGGAGAATGATGCGATAAAACATAATAAAAAGCTTGGCCAAATAGATAAACGCTTCATGAAAAAAGCCGAAGATCTTCTATATGGCGAATTTGCTGCAGCCCTTGGAATAGATATAGAAGAGGTAGAAAACAAGGTAAAAACCAAGCTCCTGGAACAATTGCAAACTTAGTCGAAAGATGATCCCAAAGAGGGTCATTTTTGTTTTACAAAAGCTCTCATAAAGCAATTTGGAAAACAATGAAATGCAATATGAAAAACTATATGGAAACAGCGAAAAATCTATTGACTATAGATTTTTTTGTTATATAATCGTATATACTGAGTTTAGAAATACTAAACCTAAAGTTTATAAATACGAGTTTCTGCATAAAGATAAATCGGCATAGTTTTAAGTTTGTTTTTCTATTATTTGATAAGAGGGAAAACCGGTGTCTACAACTGATATAGGAAAAAAAATTAGAGAACTTAGAATAATAAACGGGCTCACACAATCGGAGCTGGCGGCGAGGGCGGAACTATCCAAGGGTTTTATTTCTCAGATAGAAGCCAATCATACATCGCCTTCTATTTCCACCCTGGAGGACATACTCCAGTGTTTGGGGGTTACGGTTGCCGAATTCTTTAGCGATAAAGAAGAGGAGCAAATAGTATTTAGTACCGACGATTATTTTGAGAAAGTCGATGAGACACTTCTTAATAAAATCGAGTGGATTATTCCAAATGCACAAAAGAATGAAATGGAACCTATTCTCATGACTCTGGATCCGGAAGGAAGTACCTATATGGACAATCCTCATGAGGGTGAGGAATTTGGATACATCCTTAAGGGGGAAATAATACTTCATCTGGGTGGAAAGATGCTGGTTGTGAAAAAAGGTGAGTCCTTTTATTTCAAGGCCGATAGACCGCATTATATCACTTCCAAGAAGGGTGCTAAGCTAATCTGGGTCAGCACTCCGCCAAGTTTTTAAGATTAATATAGTTTGCTTAAGTGTTTGTCTTAAAGGACACTATTTAGAAAATATATTCCGATTGCGATTTAGGAGAGAGTAAATGTCATCTTTGATAGAACTTAAGAATATAAGTAAATCCTTTGATGAAACCCTGGTACTGGATGATTTCAGCCTTTCTGTAGAGGAAAATGAATTCATCACATTGCTGGGGCCTTCCGGTTGCGGTAAAACAACCACATTAAGAATTGTTGGTGGATTTGAAAAACCCGACGAGGGAAGGGTTTATTTCCAGGGGCAGGATATAACTGACGTTCCGCCCAATAAGAGACATATTAATACAGTATTCCAAAAATACGCACTCTTTCCCCATATGAATGTGGGGCAGAATATTGCTTTTGGTTTAAGAATAAGCGGTAAGACCGATGAATACATTAAGGATAAAATCAAGTACGCCCTGAAACTTGTGAACCTGGATGGATATGAAAACAGGAAGATAACCCAACTTTCAGGTGGACAGCAACAAAGAATTGCAATGGCTAGAGCTATCGTAAACGAGCCGAAACTTCTTCTTCTGGACGAGCCACTAGGAGCTTTGGATTTAAAGCTTAGACAGGAAATGCAGTATGAATTAATCAGACTTAAGAACGAACTCGGTATCACCTTCCTTTATGTTACTCATGACCAGGAGGAAGCGCTTACCATGAGTGACAAGGTTGTTGTAATGAACGGTGGTTACATTCAGCAGATGGGAACGCCGGAAGAAATATATAATGAACCGGAAAACGCCTTCGTTGCTGACTTTATTGGTGACAGCAATATCCTGGATGCGGTTATGGTGGAAGATAAGCTCGTTAGAATTGGCGAAACAGTTTTTGATTGTGTAGACACCGGATTCGGAAAGAACAAACCAGTAGACGTTATGATCAGACCGGAAGACATCATCATAAGAGAATCCGGAAAAGGTCGAATTGATGGGGTAGTTACCCATAATATATTTATCGGCGTCCATTATGAAATGGAGATAGAAGCAGGCGGATTTACATGGCTTGCACAGAATACGACCAGTTATCCTGTGGGAACCGAAGTAAGCATAGATGTAATTCCGTTTAATATCCAGATAATGAACAAGCCTAAGAGTAAGGAAGAGGAGGCTATAGAGGTAGATGTATAAAAAGCCCTTTGCTATTCCCTTCATAGTTTTCGTAATAGCCGGGACAATCATCCCGCTCTTTGTAATTGCCTATTACGGACTAACTGACAGAAGTGGAGCATTTACCATAGATAATTTAATGGCAATCCTTAGCTCAGAGCATGCTAAGGCTCTTTGGCTTGCACTTTTGCTGGCATTCATAAGTACGCTGATTTGCCTTATTTTGGCTCTTCCTCTAGCGCTGATTCTTAAAAACAGCAGGCTGGGAAAGAAGGGATTCATGGTATTCATTTTTATACTTCCAATGTGGATGAATTTCCTTCTAAGAACTATGGCATGGAGAGTTCTACTGGAGAGAGGAGGATTAATAAACGACGTTTTGTCGCTACTTCATCTTCCTGCGCTCCAAATAATAAACACCCCTGTTGCCATTGTACTTGGTATGGTGTACGACTTTCTCCCCTTCATGGTGCTTCCGATTTACAATGCCATGCTAAAAATAGATGACGATGTAATAGAAGCTGCATATGATTTAGGAGCCAGCAAAAAAAGAGTGCTCTGGAGCGTAATACTTCCACTTTCAGTCCCGGGAATAGCAAGCGGGATAACTATGGTTTTTGTTCCTGCTCTCACAACATTTGCAATTTCCAACATGCTTGGTGGAGGTAAGATAAACCTGATTGGTAACATCATTGAACAGGAATTCACAACTGCAGGAAACTGGCACCTGGGTTCCGGTCTGTCGCTAATAATGATGGTATTTATAATTGGCAGCATGGCCCTACTATCTAAGCTCGATAAAAACGGAGAGGGGGCCTTAATCTGATGAATACACTTAATAGATCAAAGGCAGGAAACATTCTTCGCGGATTATACCTGGGATTTATACTTTTATTCCTATATCTTCCGATAGCGACCTTGGTTGTGCTTTCATTTAACAAGAGTAAATCCATGTCGGTCTGGACCGGATTCACCACAAGCTGGTACGGCGACATGTTCAGGAACAAACAGATAATAGAGGCAATCTGGAATACTTTCTCAATCGCCATAGTTTCAGCAATAATTGCAACACTTATTGGAACGCTTGCCTGCGTAGGCATTATGGCGATGGGTAAAAGGAGCAAGAATACACTCATGGCGCTTAACAATATCCCGCTTTTAAATGCGGATATCGTTATCGGTATCTCGCTTATGATGACCTTCCTGGTATTTGGAATTTCATTATCCTGGGGAACCGTGCTTCTGTCGCATGTAACTTTCAGTATTCCATACGTAATACTTTCGGTAATGCCAAAGTTCAAACAGCTTACACCGAATGCATATGAAGCGGCTTTGGATCTCGGGGCAACGCCAAGCTACGCCTTCATGAAGGTTGTGCTTCCTGATATCAGGCCGGGTATCCTTTCCGGCTTCCTGCTCGCATTCACCATGAGCGTAGATGACTTTGTTATAACTCACTTTACCAGAGGTGCGGGAATAAATACTATCTCCACGCTTATATATAGCCAGGTAAAGGTGGGAATCAGGCCGACATTATTCGCGCTTTCAACGGTAATATTCATAGTAGTATTGATAGTACTGGTTGCGGCTAACATTATTTCAAACAGAAAACAGGGAAACGAAGCAGCATAATAAAACCCACTCATGATTGCATAGACTATTTCAAACAGGAAAACTGATTTGGAAGCAGCATAGTGATCGTGTAAACAAATTTGAAAAACATATTGAGATTCAAATCTTTGATCAAATCTTTGATAATGAAAGGAAAATTTTAATGAAAAGAGTAGCAGCAAAAAAGGTAATCGCAATTGCACTTATCCTCATTTTGGGAGCACTGGCTTTAACCGCCTGCGGAGGAAAGTCCGGAGAGAATGGAACAGTAAAGGTATACTGTTTCGGTGATTATATTGATCCCGACCTGGTTGGAAAATTCGAACAGGAAACCGGCATAAAGGTTGTGATGGATAGCTTCGATACAAACGAGGAAATGTATCCGGTTTTGGCAAATGGAAGTGTTGTATACGATGTTATTTGCTGCTCGGATTATATGATTGAAAGACTTATTTCCGAAAACCTTATTCACAATTTCCAGGCCATGGGCTCATACCCTCCACTTAATCAGCTTACGAATTATAAGAACCTGGATGAGAAGTATTTAAAGATAGCAGAGGGATGCGATCCCGGGAATAATTGCGCGGTTCCACATACCTATGGAACTCTGGGGATTCTCTATAATACAGAGAATATTGAAGAGGGTGAAATCACTTCCTGGAACGACCTTTGGAATGAGAAATACACTCAGCAAATCGTTATGCCTGACAGCATGAGAGATAACTTTGCTATCGCATTAAAAGCAAAGGGATATTCTATTAATACCACAAACGAAACCGAGCTATCAGAAGCTGCAAAGTATCTAACCGAGCAAAAGCCTCTGGTTTATACATATGCGAATGACTCCGCCAGAGACATGGCAATAGGAAACTCTGCGGACGTTGTAGTCGTTTGGAACGGTGAAGTTCTCTATTCGCAGGAAGAAAACGAGAATCTGGAATTTGTAATTCCGTCTGAGGGAACAGAGGAATTCATGGACCTTTGGGCAATTCCATCCAATGCCGAAAACGTTGCAAACGGTCGCGCCTGGATTGACTTCATGCTATCTGAGGAAGCCGCACTCGCTAACTTTGATTATCTCACATATTCAATCCCAAATAAGGCGGTAATCGACGAAGTATCGGGAGACGAAAAGATGATGTCCTATCTCTTCCCGGGGGACGATATTCTATCCAAGTGCGAAACCCTTAAGAGCCTCGGCGGAGAAGCCGACGATATGTACAGCAAGTATTGGAAGGAATTCAAGGCAGAATAAAAACCGAATTATTGAAAGCATGTAAAGCGGGATTGGATGATTATAGCTTGGGAAAGTATATTATAAAAGTATAATATAAAAAATATAAAAGTATATTATAAGAGATGCTTGGATATGTAATTATCAACAAAAGTGAACTGGATGATTCGGACCTTCAGATTTACAATGGCTATTATTGTGGTGTTTGTAAGTCCATAGGTAAAAGATTTGGACAGTTTCCCAGGCTTGCACTAAGCTATGATATCGTTTTTCTCGCTTTGATACTTTCATCTCTAAATGAGTTTCCTGTAGAAATAGAGAAGGAGCATTGCATTCTTCACCCGATAGACAGAAAGCCTGTTATTCATGACGACGCTGCGATTAATTATGCTGCCGACATGCTTTTGATATTGGCCTATCACAATTTCCTGGATGATAAAAAGGACGAGCATAAACTAAGAGGCACGTTTGGGAGCATTATGCTTAGCAGTGCCTATCAAAGACTAGCAAAAGAATATCCCGACATCAGTAAATCCGTAGAAGTAAACATAGAAAAACTTTCGCAATTGGAGAAAGAGAAATCAGGAAGCCTGGATTTAACTTGCGAGGCCTTTGGTAATGTTTTAAAGGCGGTATTCGAGGGTTATGAGCCACCAAAGGATACGAGCCCGATTGCAAGTCTTATCAATACGAATTCCAATTCTTATAAAGAAAAAGAAATGAATAAACGCATACTTGGAGCGCTTGGAACTAGCCTTGGCAAGTGGATTTATCTAATGGATGCGCTGGATGATTTTGATAAAGATAAGAAAAGCGGAAGCTATAATCCTTTGATATATAGAGAAAAAGAAAAAGAGGGGATTGAAGACCTTATTTACAATTATCTCGGTGATATATCAAAAGCTGTAGACCTGCTGGACATACGGAAAAATAACAGTATAATAGATAATGTAATTTGGAATGGGTTAAGAGCTCGTACGGATATGATAATTGGAAAGGATAACTGATGGATCCATATAAAGTATTGGGAGTCAAAAGAACTGCTACGGATGAGGAGATAAAGGCCGCTTATCACGAGCTGGTAAAAAAATATCATCCGGATAAATATGTGGACAATCCTTTGGCTGACTTGGCGGAAGAAAAGCTTCGTGAGGTTAACGAGGCTTATGATCTTTTAATGAAACCAAGCACAACAGCAAATACATCTTCAGGTGGGGCATATTCTTCAACCTATGGTTCGACAGGAGGAACCTCCTATCAAGGTTCATATACTTACGGAAACTACAATACAGGAAACTACAATAACGGTAATTACGGTGGGTATGACCACGGCCAAGGTACAGGTTCTTATGGGCAGTATTCCGGTGCCGAATATTCCAATCACTATGATGTGAGAGCAGCACTGGATAGGAATCAGCTGGTACAGGCAGAGCAATATTTGAATGCCAGTGCCAATAGAGATGCAGAGTGGTATTTCCTGGCCGGAGTACTTTCTTATAAAAAGGGATACTATGATGATGCATTGAGCAAAATGAGTTATGCAATTAGCATGGACCCAAGCAATGTTGAATATAGGAATGTTTATCAACAAATCCGAGGGACGGGTGCTCTATATAAGACGGACAGCACCAGAAGGGGATATAACAATTCCAGTCTTTGTTCGGATTTGATTATGTGCTATTGCTGCTCCAGCTTAATATCACCATGCTGGTAAGGAGAGAGAAAAGAATATACCAAAGTTTGCAGGAATAGACTTAACGGTTTGCAGGAGTTTGCAGGAATTATAGAGGCAGAAAAAAGGCAGAAAAAAGGCAGAAAAAATCAAAAATAAATTCGAACTTTTGTTTACTTTTTGTTCGCGATATGATATAATCCATTTACCAATCAATTTGGTGGTAAATGGATTATTTAATTTAGTGGAAAACCATCTATACAAACCCCATCTATACATAAAAGGAGATTATCATGTCAAAAGCAAAAGAAAAAGCCAGAGCCAGAGAACAAAGGATTCTGGAATTCATGAAAAATGAAGTCAGAAATAGAGGATATGCCCCTACTGTCCGTGAAATTTGTTCTGCTCTCGCAATTAAATCAACATCTACTGTTCATAAGGATATAGAAAGTCTGGTAGGTCAGGGATTTATACGTAAGGATCCTGCCAAGCCAAGAGCTTTGGTACTAACAGAGAAAGCCCTCGGCCCCAATCATATGGCCGGAATGGGAAACGTGGTTCCGGTATATGAGAAAACTGTGGATGTTCCAATTATCGGACAGATAGCTGCAGGAACTCCGATACTTGCAGAGGAGAACATAGAGGATACATTCCAAATGCCGTCCAGGTATGTGGATGGAACTACATTCATGCTGAAGGTGAGAGGCGAAAGCATGATTGAGGCAGGTATATTCGATGGCGACCTGATTTTGGTGGAACAAAGGGAAACTGCTAAGAACGGAGACATTGTAGTTGCAATGGTTGACGGATTTGAAAGTGAAGCAACGGTAAAAACCTTCTATAGAGAAGATGGACATATCAGGCTTCAGCCTGAGAACAGATCCATGAGCCCAATCATCGTTCAGGATGCTAAGGTTCTGGGCCTGGTACGCGGAGTATTTAGATACTACAACTAGAGCTTATCGGTTTTAGTTTGTCAAATTGATACTGAATAGATTATATCGAGCTTATCGAATTTTGCTTGCAAAATTGATGCTGAATATATTATATCGAGCTTATCAAACAATTTCGCATTAAATTTCGCTGAAATCCTTATTTATTAAATTTCGCTGAAATGTATTGCATTAGATGCGTCGCTGTGATATAGTTATTTGGTTGAAAAATAAAGGATTACTTTCACTTGGTTCTTCGAGTCTCCGACGAGTACTCAGTGAAGGTGAATGAAAAAAAGGAGAAAACTATGATTACTAAAGAACAAAAGGAAGCAATTATCCAGGAGTATGCAACTAAGTCCGGCGACACAGGTTCCCCGGAAGTACAGGTAGCAGTACTCACAGCTCGTATCAATGATTTGAACGAACACCTGAAAGTCCATAAGAAAGACCATCATTCCAGAAGAGGCCTTCTGAAGATGGTAGGTAAGAGACGTAACCTTCTTAACTATTTGAAGGAGAAGGATATCGAAAGATACAGAACTCTTATCGCTAATTTGGGACTCAGAAAATAGTATTAGAAATAGCGAGGCAATGTCCTCGCTATTTTCGATAATGGCATTTGCCCGCCGCAGGCTAATTGCTGATGACAATGCTAATGCTTTTGCACTGCGGTATATGATGCCAAGAAAGTTGTTAATGCCATAGAAGAATTAGAGAATTGAATAAACAGGAAGGAGTTGTTTATTAAAAATGGCAAGATTTGAAGATTACAGAACATTTAAGACAGCAGTAGGAGGAAGACTTCTCCAGCTGGAAATCGGTAACGTTGCAGAGCAGGCAAACGGTCAGTGCTGGGTTAGATACGGTGATTCCGTAGTTAACGTAACCGCATGCGCATCCAAGGAAGCCAGAGCAGATATTGACTTCCTGCCACTATCCTGCGAATACGAAGAAAAGATGTATGCCTTTGGCAAAATTCCAGGTGGCTTCATCAAAAGAGAAGGACGTCCCAGTGAAAAGGCCACACTAAGCTCTCGTCTCATGGATAGACCGCTTAGACCGCTTTTCCCAAAGAGCTATCATAACGACATCGTTGTTGTAGCAACAGTTCTTTCTGTCGACCTCGACTGTGAGACAGACATCATGGCTATGATTGGATCATCCGTAGCGCTTGCTACATCCGATATTCCATGGGAAGGACCAACAGGATCTGTTAGAGTTGGTAGAGTAGACGGAAACTTTATTATCAACCCGACTCTGGCTCAAAGAGAAAAATCCGATATCAACCTGACAGTTGCAGGAACAAAGGAAGCAATCATGATGGTTGAAGCAGGGGCTCAGGAAGTGCCGGAAGACGTTATGCTGGATGCAATTTTCTTCGGTCATGAAGAGATAAAGAAGATTGTTGAATTCATAGAAGAAGTTGTTGCCGAAGTCGGAAAGCCTAAGCAGGAAATCGTAGAGAAA
>CADBSP010000149.1 GCA_902797405.1 uncultured Eubacteriales bacterium
AATACGCTGGTTCCGTTTCCACTGATTTTAGATACATAAATAGCCAGACCTATACCAAAGAATACCTGAAGAACAAGCTTCTGCCACGCCCTAAGTCCCAGATTATGTTTCTCGGCAACTTTGATATAATCGTCCAGAAATCCAATTCCGCCAAAAAGAAGTGTCACTACAATCATCACAAGTGCTTCTCCGTTAAAGCCTCTCCAGATTAGAGTGCACAGAACCAGAGCCATAATCATGGCTATTCCACCCATTGTCGGAGTGCCTGATTTCTTCTGGTGTGACTCCGGTCCTTCTTCTCTTATATATTGTTTAAACTGCTTTTTCTTCAGAATCGGTATTTCCAAAAAAGTAAATACAGCCGATGCGGCAAATCCAAGGAAAAGCTTAGGTATTATTTGCATTAAGTCCATTTGGTTATTTCCTCTGCTATTTTATCCAATTCGTAGGAGCGTGAAGCTTTTAATAATACAACATCCCCCGGTTTTAATAATTCTTTTAATACGGGATACAATTCTTCTTTGGTGTCGAAATGCATGTATTCAGTATCTTTATTATTCTTTTTGGTCTCGTCACTAATCCATGCTGCCATGTCGCCAATTGTAATCATTAAATCTATGTTGCAAATGGAAGCATGTCTTCCTATGTTCCTATGTTCCTTCTCGCTGATTTCGCCAAGCTCATTTATTCCGCCGAGAATTGCAACCTTCCTCTTCGCTTTAGTATTGGATAAAGTTGATAGAGCAGATATCATTGAACTTGGTGCAGCGTTATATGCGTCATCTATTATTCGGAGGCTACCCGTTTCCACAACCCGTAGTCTGGATCCGGTCATCTTCATTTTAGAGATACCCTTAACTGCTTCCTTCATAGGAACGCCCATTACTTCAGCACCAGCGACAGCCAGCGCATAATTGATAGCATTATGAGATCCGGGAACATCCAATGGGATTTCCATTTCTTCACCGCTATTATTGTTTTTGATACAGAATATGATTCCGTCTATTCCAAGGTCACGGATATCCGAAATCTCATAATCCAATTCGGTTAAGGTTTCTTCCTTCAGTCTATTATTGTCTTTCTTCTTATCGTCATTCCTCTGATTCTCTATTCCGACTCTGATTACACGATATGGCAAGGGTCCTTTTGTTGCTTCAACCAGCAGTTCATCACCTGCATTAATTACTAAGGTATTCTCGCTATCAAAACCGGTTGTGACTTCCATCTTTGCTTCCAGGATGTTTTCTCTGGAGCCCAATCTTTCTATGTGAGAGATTCCGACGTTGGTTATTATTGCAGCTTCAGGTTGAGAGATTTCTGCAAGCCTGGCGATTTGCCCTTTTGCATCCATACCCATTTCCAAGACTCCAATCTCCATATCCTTTTCAAAACTAAGGAGTGTAAGCGGAAGTCCGGTTTCGCTATTATAGTTTTTCTTATTGGTGCCGGCTTTATACACTTCTGAGACTGCAGCATAGAGCATATCCCTGGTTGTTGTCTTCCCGACACTTCCGGTGACTGCGATGCACCTCATATCCATACTCTGTAGATAATCCCCGGACATATCCTGAAGAGCGTTCAAAGTATCATCAACCAGTATTATGTCACTATCGTCATGTTCAAAAACATCCATGGCATATTCCTTGGCTACGTCTTCATGGGATATCAGAAATGTCCTGGCTCCGCTGTCGTAGGCATTTTTTATAAACCTATGTCCGTCGGTTTGTTCCCCTTCCAGTGCAACAAAGAGAGAATTCTTAGACGCTTCTCTGGAATCGATTACAACAGTTTCTACTATGGATTCTCCCTTTCCGGAAATAAGTTCTCCGCCTACATATTTTATTATTTTTGATACCTTCGTTCTTTCCATTTGATTCTACATTCTTTGTTCAGATTTTTATTATTAACATTAATCTCTATATAAGAATATCGGTTCTTCCTTATCTATTCTTCTTCCTGCCTTTGGATATTGATCGACTACGATGAAATCTAATTCCTCTATGTTTTCATAGTCT
>CADBSP010000150.1 GCA_902797405.1 uncultured Eubacteriales bacterium
TCGACCTTGTCATAAACAATCAGGATGCAACCGCATCCATAGTGGATGTAAGGCCGGACTATGCAATGTTTACATACGATGTAACCTTACCAAAGGAACTTACTGTGACACTATCTTCAGATCCTAAGGAAGGTGGAAATACATCGGGCAATGGCATCTACGACGAAGGAGAAGAGATAACTGTAAGAGCAAAGGCCAACGACGACTACGATTTTAGCGGTTGGTATGATGGAACCAAAGAAGTGAGCACCAGTTTGGAGTACACCTTTGATGCAGCCAATGATATCGCCCTTACTGCCCGCTTCACCTATAATCCAATCAATACCGTAATCTGGTTAAACGGCGACGGAAACGAATTGGAAAGAAATACATATGCTGAAAACGAAAGTGAGCCAACGACCGCAAGCGTTCCATCAAAAGAAGAAGACGAGAGCTTTACCTATGTCTTTGATAAATGGGATGCGCCTTTGGTGAATGGGCGAACAAAGACCTACGTGCCTATTTTTAAATCCACAGAGAAGGAAAAACAAAACCCGGGGGCACAGCCGCCAACAGAGGAAAATACTCACGTGCATAATCTAACCAAGGTTGAGGCAAAGGCTGCAACCTGCGTAGCGCAAGGAAACATCGAGTACTGGATTTGCAGCGAAGGTGACGATGCATGCCAGAAGTATTTTGCAAGTGAGACCGGCCTTACAGAACTTGGCGCAAGCGAGGTTTTGATAGCTGCCACAGGACACATTCCGGGAGAAGTCGTGATAGAAAGTAGCGTTGAAGCCACATGCACAGAGGCTGGCGGCTTTGATGAAGTGGTTTATTGTGACACATGTGGGGAAGAACTTAGCCGTAACCACGTGACTATAGAAGCCCTTAATCATCCTGGAAGAATCATTATTTCGGAAATAAACAAAGGAGCCACTTGTGAAGAAGAGGGTGAATACGAACTTGTAGAAAAGTGCTCACTTTGCGAAAAGGAGTTCAGTCGCAAGAAAGAAATAGAGCCTGCCACAGGGCACGACTGGGATGAATGGACTATTTTAAAAGAAGCAACTGAAACAGAATCAGGCCTTAAGAAGCGCATATGCAAGAATGATTCATCCCATGAGGAGAAAGAGGTCATAAATCCGACAGGATCCGGCGAAAATCCAACGCCTGGCGATGACCCACAGCCTGGTCCTGGAGACAATCCAACGCCTGGTCCTGGAGACAATCCAACGCCTGGTCCCGGCGATGACCCGCAGCCTGGTCCTGGAGACAATCCAACGCCTGGCGACAATACAACACCTGGTGATGATCCACAGCCAGCGGAACACGTGCATGGTCTAACAAAGGTTCCAGCAAAGTCTGCGTCATGCACTGAAGCAGGGAACATCGAATACTGGATTTGCAGTCAAGGTGACAAACCTTGCCATAAATTCTTTGCTGACAAAGACGGTAAAACCGAAATAACCGTGGACGATATAAGTATCCCGAAGAAAGGTCATATAAAGGGAGATTTGAAGACAGAAAATGTTATCGTTCCAAACTGCACAAAGGAAGGCTCACATGACGAAGTGACATACTGTACAGTGTGTAATGAGCAGCTCGTGAGAACCAAGGTTGTGGATAAAGCAATAGGCCACACTCCGGGAAGCAAAAAAATAGAAAACACCAAGGCTCCAACCTGCGAAATTGATGGTTCCCACGACGAAGTAATTTACTGTACAGTATGTAATGAAGGGCTTAGCAGAACGACCATTACAGATAAAGCCATTGGCCACGATTGGGAAGAGTGGAAAGTAACTCAGGAGGCTACTGAAACCAAGGAAGGAACCGAAATTCGTATTTGCAAAAATAATGCGAATCATAAGGAAACAAGAACGATTCCTACTAAGAATCATGTCCATGTCCTAACCAAGATAAATGCAAAAGAAGCGACATGTACAGAGGATGGTAACAAAGTTTACTGGATTTGTGATAGTGGTGAGAAGCCTTGCAACAGACTTTTCTCTGATGCAGATGGAAAGAAAGAGGTTAATAACGATTCCATCATTATAGCAAAGAAGGGCCATACACGAGGCGATACAAGAATAGAAGACGTAATTAAAGCAACCTGCACCAAGGAAGGCTCTCATAACGAAGTAATATGCTGCACAGTATGTAGTGAAGAACTGGAAAAAACAAAGATTATAGACCAAGTTCTCGGACACAAAGAAGGCGATACGGTTACTGAAAACGTTAAAGGTGCAACCTGCGAGAAAGAGGGTTCACATGAAGAGGCAATTTATTGCAAGATATGTAATGAGGAACTAAGTAGGAGCCATATTGTGGACGAGGCTATAGGTCACGATTGGGACAAGTGGGAGGTTACTAAGGAAGCTACTGGTGATGAGGAAGGGGAAGAAACCCGAACTTGCAAACATGATTCGGCACATAAAGAAACTAGATCGATTCCAAAAGCCCCAACTAACCCAAGCGATGACCCAACTCCAGGGGACGATCCAACCCCAACACCTGGTCCCGGCGATGACCCGACACCAACACCTGGACCTGGAGACGATCCAAATCCAACACCTGGACCAGGGGACGATCCAACACCGACACCGGGTCCTGGCGATGACCCAACTCCAACGCCTGGTCCTGGAGACGATCCAAGTCCGACACCTGGTCCTGGCGATGACCCAACTCCAACGCCTGGTCCTGGCGATGACCCAACTCCAACGCCTGGTCCTGGAGACGATCCAACCCCAACACCGGGTCCTGGCGACGACCCAACTCCAACACCTGGACCTGGAGATGATCCGAGTCCAACACCTGGTCCTGGCGATGATCCAGGTAATAGCCCGGGAGAAAATGAGATTAAGTATTCTGTTAAGAAAGGAGATGGCTCAACGTATAAGCAGGGATCTGACACAACTTTAACCTTCACATTCAAGAGATCTGAAAATGATGAAGAAACATTTAAGCATTTCACAGGCCTTAAATATGAAGGGAAACAGCTTATACACGACAAGGATTACAAAGCAAAATCAGGAAGTGTAATTATAGAACTGACGAAGAAATTCTTAGAAGGACTAAGTCTGGGAGCGCATAGCATTACTGCTGAGTTCGATGACGGCAATTCGGTCCCGGCATCATTCAGGGTTCTACCGGCAGACAATCCAACGGATGAACCAAAGGAAAATCCGACAGATGATCCAAAGGATAATCCGACAGATGATCCAAGTGACAATCCAACAGATGATCCAAAGGATAATCCAACGGATGAGCCAAAGGATAATCCTACAGATGAACCAAAGGAAAATCCGACAGATGATCCAGGCGACAATCCAACGGATGAACCAAAGGAAAATCCGACAGATAATCCTACGGATGAACCAACGGATAATCCTACGGATGAGCCAAAGGACAATCCTACGGATGAGCCAAAGGACAATCCAACGGATGAACCAAAGGACAATCCAACAGATGAGCCAAGCGACAATCCAACGGATGAGCCAAAGGATAATCCTACAGATGAACCAAGCGACAATCCAACAGATAAACCGACCAATAGTGCACAAAACATTGACGATACTAATAAATCTGACGACACTAAAAAGCCGGTAAATAATGCTAATGGTACCAGCAAATCAAATAATACAAATAAGACAACTACAGGAAAAGCAGGAACTAAAACTACAACCGGCGTACCTAAAACAGGTGACTCAAACTATGTAGTACTCTGGACAATCATGATGATTCTTGCACTTGTAGTAATCGGAGCAACTCGTAGAGGAGTTCGTAAATAAACTCTAAAATAAATTCTAAAACAACTATAAAACAAACTCTTAAAAAAGCTCTTAAAATATGCTCCCTGCGTATGAGTCTTGGACCCATACGAATAAAACACCCTGAGACCACATTGTTATCTCAGGGTGTTTTTCTAGTACTTAGCCTTCTGAAGTTTCTTCTCCGGTTTCTTCCGGTGGAGTAGGTTCAGGGATAGGTTCAGGAGTAGGTTCTTCTACAGGAGGATCATCCGGAGGTGGGTTTTCCTGTTGCTGTTGTTCTTGCTCCTGTCTTAAACGTTCTTCCTCTTCCTGACGGAGGCGTTCCTCTTCTTCCAAACGTAGACGTTCCTCTTCTTCTTCCTGTTTCTTCTTTTCTTCCTCTTCCTGT
Source organism: uncultured Eubacteriales bacterium (assembly GCA_902797405.1). Lineage (GTDB taxonomy): Bacteria > Bacillota > Clostridia > Peptostreptococcales > Anaerovoracaceae > Eubacterium_B. The sequence continues at coordinate 4,141 of CADBSP010000150.1, forward strand.
TTCTTCTTTTCTTCTTCCTCCAGGCGCTTTTCTTCGGCTTCTTTCAGTTTGTCGTAATTATCGCTGCTTACAGGGTAGGTGTTAGGATCAGAATTATGGAGGTAGCAATAATATCCTGGTGGTGAATAGCTTCCATCGTAGGCGTTATATTCTTTTCTGCTTACGTTTTTACATTCAGGTGTTGCTAATAGTCCCGTGTCTTTACAAAGGGTTACAGTCTTCTTTATACTAGATGGAGAAACAGTTCCTTTTTCAGTTCCCGAGATAAAGTATTCACCGTTTTGATAGATTACATTATCAGGTGCTTCAGCCCTATAACCTAAATATGCTGCATCTATTTGTCTCATGATTTTACCCCAGAGTACTGTGGCAACCAAGCTGTTGTCTGACAGGTCGATGGCAACGTCACTTCCAATCCAAAGGGAAGCAGTATAATTGGTAGTAAATCCGTCGAACCAAACATCCTTCTCATTTTGTGTGGTTCCTGTCTTACCTCCGACGAATGTATCCGGGACGTAAGCGTTTGTAGCGGTACCAGATTCTACAACTGTGTGCAGCATATCAGCCATTATCCAGGCAACGCCGGGATCCAAAACCTGATGCTCAGTTGGATTGGAATTGTCCAGGACAACGTTTCCATCCTTATCGAGAACCTTGGTATATGAACATGTGTCATATCTAACTCCATTGTTAGGGAAGGTGGTGTAAGCACTCGCCATTTCCAATGTGTTAACTCCATTTGTGAGTCCACCCAGAGCTAATGCGGCCGGATTCACGTCATTATATGCGCCTTCTTCAACAAGGGTAGTGATACCGAAGTTCTTAACATTTTGGAGTGAATAGTCCGCACCAACCTGATACCAAATCTTCACAGCGCAAGTATTGATGGATTGCTTCATAGCAGAACGCATAGTTTGCATTCCAGTGAATGTATTTGAGTCATTGTTAGGCCACTGTTCACCATCAATAGTGGTCTTTTCATCCAATACTATTGAAGCAGCAGTCAGATAGCTTCCATAAAGGGTGGTTCCTTGTTTGTCAATTTTATAATCATAGAATTCATGTGAATAACCTGCCATAGCTTCCTCAGCACTTTGCTGGAGGGCAGCGGAGTATACTCCCAACGGTTTAATGGATGAACCGGGTTGCCTCAAACTAACCGCACGGTTATAAATCATACGTCCGGAAGTGTTTCTGCCGCCAACCATGGCTTTGATATGGCCGGTGCTGTTTTCAACAATGGTCATGGCAACCTGAGGCTGAATAGATTTGGCATTCAGTGAATAGGCCTTTGGTGCAATTGAAAGAGTACCGTCATCATTCTTCACGAAATATCCGGCATAATCAGGATTATTTAAAAATTCAGCAGAAATTATAATGTCGTTATCACCATTTATAGACTTATACTGTCTCGGAATACTTACATAACCACCGCTGATGGTATAGAAGGTATAGTCTTCGTCGTAATAGAACATTGGCTTAAATTCCAAACTGTATTCGACACCTTCAGCTACTTCGGTAGTATAAATGTTCAGACTGTTTCCATAATAGATTACCAGGCTTCCGTCGGAATTAAATGAATACTCATCTTCGGATAATATGAAATTGCCCTCACTATCAAAGAAATTATCATAATCGTAGAGCTTTACGTAACCGTCTTCATCGATAATATTTCCGGCATAGTCATATAGAGGTTCTACCCATGGGTAGTTATAAGGATTAGCAAATTCCTCTCTAATAACAGCCTGGGCCTGTGAGTCCAGAGTGGAGTAGATTCTTAGACCGCCCTGGTAAACCGTCTTAAATGCGGTTTCGCTATCCATACCTTTCTCTTCCATCAAATCCTGCATTACTTCGGAAATGCAGTAGTCAGCAAAGTAGGCGGCATTACTGTCATATGATGATTCGAAGTCAGGGTTAAGCATATCCATGAGGGAAACTGCCATTGCTTCATCGTGTTCAGCTTGAGTGATTAATTCCTGCTCAAGCATTAAGTCCAAGCATATCTCTCTTCTATCCTTGCTGGCATCGTTTGCCAGATAAACGCCGTCTGTAGTTTCCTTTAAGGCTCTGTCTGGGTATGCTGCTGCTGTTCCACCTGGTTCAAATACGATTAATTGGTAGGAATCCGGCATTTGAGGCAGGGCAGCGAGAGCGGCACATTCAGCCAAGGTAAGCTCACTAACATGCTTTCCGAAATAGTTTTGTGAGGCTGTTTCTACACCATATGAACCGTAGCCGAGATAAATCGTATTTAAATATGCACCTATTATCTCATCCTTTGATAGTTCCTTTTCTATTCTTAGGGCGTAGTATGCTTCCTGAATCTTTCTGGTATAGTTGTGTTCGAACCGAGTGTCAGTAAGATAAATGTTTCTGGCAAGCTGTTGAGTAATGGTACTGGTACCGCTGATTTGGCCACCTCTAAGTAATTTGTCAACTATGGCACCGAAAATACGGATAATATTGAATCCGTGGTGGGTTTTAAAGGTCTTGTCTTCCAAAGCGATAACAGCATCTATCAGGTTTTCCGGCATATCGTTTACATCTGCCAAATCGCGGTTGAAATCTGAGAATATAATATCTATTTCTTTGCCGTCCGCATCGTACATTTTAGTAGTTTCTTCCAAATTGTCGTAAATGGTTTGCGGATTAATAGGCGGCGTGTCTTTGATTATGGAATAAACAAAGAAACATCCAGCTAATATACCAATAAGAGCCAAGCAAAGAAGTGCAACTATTATTCTCTTTAGCCACACGAATTTTTTATTCTTCTTTTTCTTTTTTTCTTTCCTGCTACCTGCGCGACCCTTTCTTCTGGATAAGGTTTCTCTTTCAGCAGGAGAGGCGTCTTCAGTAGAATTATGGGATAAGCTATTGGAATTGTTTAAATCGGTAGATTTTCTGGAAGGATTGGTATATCCTGTTTCTCCTGAAATAACCGGCCAACCATCTGAGGCATAGGAAGAAGAACTCCTTTCAGATCTCTGATTGGATGTGCTTCTATACTTGATATGTTCATGAGTCGATGTTTGCGAAGCAGACCTTTGGCCGGTTGTTTGATAATCAATTCGTTGAGCGGTTGTTTGGTTATTAACCCTTTGACCTGTAGTTTGGCTATTAACTCTTTGGCCTGTAGTTTGGTTATTAACCCTTTGACCTGTAGTTTGGCTATTAACTCTTTGGCCTGTAGTTTGGCTATTAACTCTTTGGCCTGTAGTTTGGCTATTAACCCTTTGACCTGTAGTTTGGCTATTAACTCTTTGACCGGTTGTTTGGTTATTAACTCTTTGGCCTGATGTCTGGTGGCCGGTTGGATGATTTGAGTAGCCTTGGGGAGATGAGGTCCTTTGCCTTTCTCTTTCCCTTATAGCTCTGTGTTCTGCTAATGTAACATAACTGGATCTATGAGCGGATTCAGCTTCTTTTGCTTTAGCAAAATCCTCGGGATTAATAACCCGAGTTTTTCTATCATCCACAGTGCTTCTCATATTACTTTGATTTTTGTTTGGGTAGTCATTCATATGTGTTATTCGCCATAAACCTTTCCGTACAAAAACGCAAAAATACTCATTTATTATACCATATTATGCACTTATATGACAGAAAAAATGAAATTGTAAGGATAATGTAAGAATTGTAAAATCATGGTAATTATGATATTATTATCTAGTAAAATCTATAATTCATTTCGATTGGCTTCAAATCACATATGAAGCCTGAAAAATACACATCTTTTAATAGCGTCTTTGATGACAAAGACTATGATTATAAATACTCTTCATTAAAACAGGGACTTAGGACAATCTTTAGAAGAAAGGTCTTCATCTTATCCATGGCCCTTTCACTTTTGATTCTTCTCTTTAACAAATTTGTGTATTTATATCCACCCGACATAATAGAGCTTCCTGAAATAAAAAAAATAAGTGGAGTTATTCTTTATTATGAAGTAGAGGATTATGGATTAAAACTAACATGTAAAACCGATATGGGGAAAATAATAGTGTATTGGTATGCTGGTAAAGATGTTGAAATAGAGCCCGGTGGTGACAGTAATGAAACTAATGAAACTAATGGTAGTTATTATAATGATGAGCGTGACGATGATAGGATAAAACCGGGAGAATTGATTGGTGAACATGTTAATCTGTACCCAAAGAAGGGACTGGAGTTACCCGACCCCAGGAGAAACCCCAGATGTTTTGATTACAGACTTTATCTCTTGGGAAAGGGAATTAATTACACTATAAGATGCGATAGGAGAGGGGTCGAGATTGTAGATGGAGAAAAGAATAAGCTTCTTTGTTTCAAAGGAATTCTAATTAAAAGTAGAGAGGAATTTTTGAATGAGTATTATCCCGATGAGGATGATAGGGCTTTCGCCAGAGGTATTCTGTTTGGTGATTCGGGAGAAATAGATGAGGAGGTGTATGAATCTTTTCAGGGCAATAACACTGCCCACATCTTAGCGGTAAGCGGATTGCATATTGGAATACTTTATGGGGTTTTTATATCACTTAGAAAGCGTGCATATGCGATATCGGAGCATATTGGTAAGGCATTAACTATTATATTTATTGGATTTCTGGCGATTTACGGTACACTGACTCTCTGGACTCCATCAATTACCAGGGCAGTTTTTTTGGTATATTTGAAGATGTTCGCGGATAGGAACGCATTAAGATATGATATGCTAAATGCTGTTTCTATAGTTAATATTATAATGCTTGTCATTAGTCCTTATGAAATATATTCTGTTGGATTTCAAATGTCTTTTCTGTGTGCATATGCAATCAGTATTGTAATTCCCAGGTTAAGGGGAAAACTGCCGGACATAGTATTATTACCTCTAGGAATTCAGGTATTTCTATTACCATATATGCTTAGAATCACTAATACTTTTTCGCCTATGGGGTTTATTTCAAATATAGCTGTAGTTTTTCTGGCATCAATATATGTGCCTATTGGGATTATCGGATTTATACTAAATGTTTCTAGTACCGGTGTAATACTTACATCGCTTGGAAGGATGACAGTTTGGATAAATGATCTGGTTTACTCAGAGGGAAGATTCTCCTTTAATATTCCATCGCCAAGCCTCTTGTTCGTAGGCGTGTATATGATGGTTGTTATTCTTATTTCATCAGAAGCGTTCCTGGTTTTGACGGATAGAGAAAATCATTCAATAAAGAAACAAAGGGAGGGAAGCATTTGTTTAATCCTTAAAAGCGTTAATATAAGATTGGTAGTTGTGGTAATCCTAATTATAGCAGCTATAGGATTATTATTTGGTTATATAGATAAAACACCTTTTGATGATGCATCAGAAATATTTATAGATGTTGGACAGGGAGATGCAATACACTTAAACTGGGATAATGACAGCTATTTAAATATTGTTAACGAAAATTTCAATACAGTTAACGATAATTATAATATGGACATCTTGATTGATGGTGGCGGAAAGTATAATTATAACGTCGGGAAAAAGGTGCTTAAGCCCTATTTACTAAAAAACGGTAATAGTGATTTGGAGCTGGCTCTTTTTACTCATGACCACATGGATCATTATAAAGGGTTGGAAGAACTGATGGAAGAATTTGATGTTAAAGAGATGATAGTCGACGGTATGAGCGGAGATATTATTGAGATTTCTGATGAACGCTATATAGAGATACTTTGGCCTTTGGAGAAATACAGTCAGGATAAAGATAAAATGGAGGATGAAAACTATTACAGCAGAGTGTATATGGTTTATGATAATGGGATTAAAACTTTGATTACGGGAGATATTACAAGCGAAGGAGAACACGCATTAATCAGGGAATATGGAGGAACTAATAAGCTTAAATGTCATATTCTTAAAATCCCTCATCATGGAAGTAAATACAGCAGCAGTATCGAGTTTTTAAAGGAAACAAATCCATTGATAGCAGTTATTTCAGTTGGAAAGAACAACAATTACGGGCATCCCGCTCCTGAAGTAATTGAAAAATTGGCGGACTTAGGTATAATCATTTATAGAACGGATTTAGATGGTGCTGTTGGGATAATCCCCGGAAATCAAAAGGAATATGAGAATAATTCATTTTCTGTTTGCACCGAGATAACGAAGAAATATGATACTTATCTAGCCTAGTGGAGGCGAACAAAGGATAATGTACAATAAATACAAAGAGGAACATGCATTTAAAACACTTCAGAAGGATCTAAAATCCGGTGAATTAACCCGGGTTGTTTTGCTTTGCGGTAAAGAACAGTTTTTGATTGAATGGGGCAGAAACCAGATAATAGGAAAATACGTGGAGCAGGCTTCGAAAGTGTTGGATTTAACAATGATTGATGAGCAGGAATCCATGAGGGAATTAAGTCAAGGAAGTTCCTACGGTCCAAACTCAATTACAGATTATATCATTGAAAACTGCGAAACACTTCCTTTGCTCTCTAAGAAAAAGGTAGTTGTTGTTAGGGATACAAAGCTCCTCAATTCCTCAGAAAAGCAAGGTGGAAAGAATTCCGAACTATCCAGATTATGTGATTATCTACCCAAAATACCTGAAAGTACAATTCTTGTTTTCATTAGTTCGCCTGTTGATAAGAAGAAAAAACTACCGAAAGCCATAGCGAAGAATGGCAAAATATATGATTTTGATCAGCTGGATAGAAAGGAACTTATTTCGTTTGCAGATAAGAGATTTAGGGCAGGGGGAGTAAGTGTATCTTCCAGAACAATGGATTTCCTGATTAATGAGACGGGTTATTACAACAAAGAGAGCGATTATGATCTCTTTACCTTTTCAAATGATATTGTAAAAATGATTGCTCTTTCTGAAAATGGTGTCTTGACAGAACAAATCGTGAAAGATACGGTGGAGAAGGATATTGAGACTTTCATTTTCAGTTTGATGAATAGTATATCCGAAGGAAGGAAGGATAAAGCTTTCGAATTGTTGCATAATATTGTCTCTGAAAGTGTTGATGTTAGTGGACTTACAGCCATGATAGTAGGCCAGTTTGAAATAATGTATTCTATCAAAGAACTCCTGGATGCAAGAATTCCCGATAGGATGATTATCGAAAAACTGGATATGAACGAATATAGATTTAAAGTTCTGAAACCCTTTGTTTCCAAGTATTCCAAGGAACGTCTCAAAGATGCTTTAAAGCTATCCTATGAAATCGATAAAAATATAAAAATGGGATTGCTGAAACCTAGCCTCGCTTTGGAGATGTTTGTCGCCAGAATCTAAAGGCCGATTTTAAACCCTAAAATATTTTTTTAAATTTTTTGCATATTTTATGCATAAAGTTCTTTGTTTATTTCTCAAAATAATGTATAATTATTTTGTTAATTTTTTCACTGTATTTTTATTTAAGAGACAGGAGAGATAAAGAGATGTACAAAGTCGTTAGAAGAGAACCACTCAATCCCACTGTCACTCAGTTGGAGATAGAGGCTCCTTTGGTTGCCAAGAAAGCACAGCCGGGGCAATTTATCATCCTAAGAGTTGACGCCGATGGTGAACGTATTCCACTTACTGTTGCAGGTACCGATCCTGAAGAAGGAACAGTAAAGATCATCTTCCAGATTGTTGGCGGAACAACAGAAAAACTCAACCACAAAATGGAAGGCGACTACATTCAGGACTTTGTTGGACCATTGGGAAAACCAACAGATACAAGTGGAGTGAAAAAGGTATGCATAGTTGGTGGCGGTGTAGGCTGCGCTATTGCAATGCCGGTTGCCCAGGAATTCCACAGACTGGGTGTTGAGGTAGTAAGCATCATAGGCTTTAAGAGCAAGGACATCGTTATTCTGGAGAAGGAATTCAATGAATGTTCCGATAAGGTAATCCTCATGACGGACGATGGAACTTATGGAAGAGAAGGTAATGTAACCGTTCCTCTAAAAGAAATGTTGGAGGCAGGCGAACACTTCGATAAGATTATTACTATTGGACCACTCATCATGATGAAGTTTGTTGTGGCTACGGCTAAGCCATTCAATGTACCTGTAGACGTCAGCATGAATCCAATAATGATTGACGGAACAGGAATGTGTGGAGGCTGCCGTCTCACACTTACTCAGGACGGAAAGAAAGTAACAAAGTTTGCATGTGTTGACGGACCAGACTTTGATGGATATGAGATAGATTTTGATGAAGCGATGAGCAGAGGCAGAATGTATGCTGAATTTGAGAAGCACGCTTATGAAGATGCCTGCAATCTGTTTAAGAACGCATAAGGAGGCGCATTATGGCAA
>CADBSP010000151.1 GCA_902797405.1 uncultured Eubacteriales bacterium
ATTTCGTGGGCGGAGGCCATTTTTTTGATGATGCCCATGGGCATGCCCTGTTTTTTCGTCTATGCCCACGATTTCAGGATTCTATACAGAAAGGAAATCCCTTATTTTCTGTGGTTTCTTGCAACTTCGAAGAAGAAATACAATAAAGTTCATGCAAGGGTCGAATTCTGACGACGACATCTAGAAATTGTCAAATATTAGGAAAAACGTTCCTCTTTACGCAAAAATACCTGAAAAATGTTAAACTTTTCAAATTTTTGAAGCAAAAGAGGAACGTTTTTGACAGTTATTCCCAATATCTGGGCTGTGTTGATAATTCTGAGGTGCGGGTCAATTTTTAAATTTTGCACCAGTGCAGATTTCAATTTTTAAAATCTGCACCTCGGAATTGAAATGAATTACCAATTCTGAGGTGCAGAACTTGATTTTTAACGAGATACGTCTAAGGGAAAAGTAAGGGGAGAGTAAAAACGCAGATAAGCCTAAAAGTCGCACAATCGTTGAAATTCCAACAAGAAACGCGCTTTGTCGTTTTTACAATAATCTATAAGGGGAGAGTAAGGGGATGGCTCGCGCTCGGAAAACGTTGAGAATTAGCCGTTTGTATGGGGACAAAGTTGCACAAAATTGGGTCTTGACACGGTATGGGGAAAAACTTAGTATTCTAATACCTCGCCTAGCTAGAAGAGAAAAAGTGGTTGTTCCTGAGTTGAAAAAGATAATTGCCTTTAAAAAATTGTAAAATGGTTCAACAAAACTAGAATATGAGATTTGATATTGAATGGATGAAAAGTATTAACTAGGAGAAGGACAAGGAATAGTATTCGGTTTGACTAAGTGAGATATATCTCATATAATGAGAGGGGACGAGAGTTTGCTAAATAAAGCATTTCAATTAAAATTCTACGAGACTAAAGACGGTAAACAGCCAGCTGTCGATTTTATTGACAACCTGCCACCCAAAATGGCAGCAAAGCTAATAGGCTTATTAGAGATACTTGAGGAGAAGGGCACAGAGCTTAGGATGCCATATTCAAGACTTTTAGAGGATGGAATCTTCGAATTGCGATGCAACCTTGGAACCAACAGCACGCGAATTCTCTATTTTTTTTATTACAATGGTACGATTGTTGTTACGAATGGATTTGTCAAAAAAACACAGAAAACGCCTAAAAGTGAATTAAGAATTGCCAAAGAGAGACGCGTCGATTGGATAAGTAGACAAATCCACTCAGAAAGATGAATTTCTAGCGAGGTATGTAGAATGACACTTAAAGAATACAAAAATCGAAAGATGCAAGACCCTGAATTCAAGCAAGCGTATAATGAACTTCAACCAGAACTAAATATTATTCGAGCAATAATTGATGCACGCATTTCACAAAATATAACACAGAAGGAATTGTCAGAAAGGACAGGGATTGCACAAACAGAAATAAGCAAAATTGAAAATGGAACAAGAAACCCAAGCATTAAACTCTTGCAACGTTTAGCAGATGGGATGGGGATGGTTCTTAATGTGTCTTTTACACCAAAACGGGAGCTATAAATGAAATAAGGAGAAAGAAAATGGCAAATAATAACGAGTTCAGTTTTAATATTGAAAAGCATCTGGGGGTGCTATCTACCAGTCAGAAAGGTTGGACGAAGGAAATTAATCTAGTGAGCTGGAATGGAAGGCCGGCTAAATACGATATTCGCGATTGGGATGAAAACCATGAGAAGATGGGGAAGGGCATAACCTTGACCGAGGAAGAGCTGGAAGCACTTGTCAAAATCATGGCACAGCGATGAGGAATGGCATAACCTTGACCGAGGAAGAATTGGAGGCACTCGTCAAAATCATGGCATAGCTATGGGGATAAAATGCCGAATATATTTAGGTGATGTAGGTGATGATGCTGTATGCTCAAACAGGCCAAAAACAATCCAAAACAGTGTGCAATATCATACTTCGGGGTCTTGACTATGGTGCCGAAAATGGCGTAAAATACGCGTATGGACGCAAAGAGGAAAAGACTTCAAGGCAATATTTTGATTGTTATAGGGCTGGTGCTTGTAATCGCAGCCTTAGTTATCGTTATCATGAACGTGAGGAACGATATGAAGGCAGGAAGCGCTTCGGATCAGATGGCTTCCGAGATTCATGCGGGATTGGATGAACTCACGCCGGCATATTCTGCGGGCCCTGGAGATATAGATTTGGTGGATATTCCTGCCTATGTAAAATTTCCGGGCATGGAATTGCCTGTGGGTCAGATAGACGGAATGAGCTGCGTTGGAATTCTGCAGCTTCCTACTTTGGATAAGGAATTCGCGATTATCTCGGAGCTCACGATGGAGAACCTGGGGTATGCACCGTGTCGATACCATGGCACCCCATACATGAACAACCTGGTAATCGCTGCGCATAACTTCTATTCGCATTTCACCCAGATTCGAAATCTAGAAATTGGGGACAAAGTGACGTTCATCGACATGGACGGAAATGTCTTTGATTATACTGTGGAATTCTCTGAGGTCCTGGATCCATATGAAGTCGATGAAATGATTAACAGCGAATGGGACTTATCTCTATTTACCTGTACGTTTGACTCGGCGTCCAGGTTCACGGTACGACTGATGCGTGCCGACAGCACGGTAAACATAATAGATATAGGATAGGAGCTTTGAACGAGTCGGGACAGTCCTGGCTCGTTTTTTTATCATAGCCCCACCATTTTTTATCCTCGCCCCACCATTTCTCCATTGAATCAACCTGCTTGGTGGTATATAATGATTTGACGGTATATAATTGATTGTAGGAAACCGATTAGAAGGGCAGTACAATATACTGGCGTTATTGTGTTGTTTAGAATCTATGGAGGAATAAAATGGCAAAGTGTTATAAATGTGGAGCCGAAGTTTTGGAGGGTGCACTCTTTTGCACAGAATGTGGCGCTGCGTTAACCGAGAAAGTGAAAGATGCTGTTTCCGACGCGATGGATCAAGCGAATAATCCTTTTGAGATGACCGAGCCATCCAAGCCTGGCAATCCCTTTGCTGAAATGGAGGCAAATGTACCTAAGCCGGAACTGGCTTCGATGGACACATCGTCCTTGATTTTCGATGAGCCGGATTGGAGAAAAGCTGAGAAGATTGAAGCTCAGGCAGATGCAGCTCAGGAGATTGCTGCTGAAGCGGCAGCCCAGGCTGAGGCAGTAGCAGAAACAGTAGCGGCTGAAGCTACCGCAGCGGCTGAAGCAGCTCCGGAAGCTGCGACTCAGACTGCATATAATATGGCGGACGATGTCAAAGCTCAGGCGGAGGCTCAGACTGCAAACGGCCAAAAGGGTATCTTTGATGCATTCAAGGAAGGCATGGCTGGCGACAAGCCTCAAAATAACCAAGCGAGTTTCAATGCGAGCGATAATGCGCAGGCAAATGCCAGCTTTGAAAGTGCGGCCTATACAGCTGCAGGGGCAGGAGCCGGAGCTCATGCGGGATGGCAAGCGAGCGAGCCCAAACAGGACTATCAAAGCTTCAACAACCAACCGCAATACACACAACCCAACTGGAATCAAAATGTTTACAATCAGGACTACATGGATATGCCGCAGGGCAATGACAAACTGTGGGCAATTCTTTCATATTTCTGGCTGATACTTTGGGTGGTAGCGTTCTTTGTAGGCGGAGCAAACGGAAGAAGATCAAACTTCCTGAATCACCATCTGAACCAGTCGCTGATACTCAGCATTATTTCGACAATAGGCGGTTGGATAGGTGGAGCCATCGGTTGGGGTCTAGGCGTAATCGCACTGGTTTTCGGAATCATGGGAATCGTTTACGCCGCACAAGGAAGCACCAAGCCGCTGCCACTAATCGGCAATTTCAAGATTTTCAGATAGATTCATTTGCCTCGCGGCGACATGCATGCGGATTTACATCCTGGATGCGGCCAGGCAAGCATATAAGGTTTCAACCTTGTAGCAAGCAGGCGAACATGCGAGTTTCAAGCCTGACATGCAGCAAACTATTTTCAGTTAAGCAATGACAAAGGAGGAGGGGTAATTATGGCTAATTGTTATAAATGTGGAGCAGAGATTTTACAGGGAGCTAAGTTTTGCAGTGAGTGTGGCGCACCGGTAGAGCAACCCTTTGAAGCAAATAGACAATTCTACGAAGAGCCGAGCTTCGAGCAGCAAAACCAGCAGGCAGGATGGGTAAGCGAAAGCCAGCAAAGCTCATGGAGCGCAGCGGATGCGCAGGCTCAGTACAACCAGCAGGCAGGATGGGGAAGTGAAAGCCAGCAAAGCTCATGGAGCGCAGCGGATGCGCAGGCTCAACAAAACCAGCAGACAGGATGGGGAAGTGCAAACCAGCAGGCCGGTTGGCATAACGGAGCAGGCGCTCAGTACGGCCCCGGCAGCCAGTTCGGACAGCCCGGCCCGGGACAGTACCAACAGCATTACCAACAACCATACAATCGTGCCCAATACGAGGCGCAGTATAACCCGTATGCGCAGGAGGGCCAAGTCGGCCAGAAAAGCAGAATCGCTGCAGGAATACTTGCGATTTTGCTCGGGAGCTTAGGTGTCCATAAGTTCTATCTAGGCTATACGGGGACAGGCGTGCTAATGCTCCTCGTGTCGATATTGACCCTCGGGCTTGGAGCCATCGTTATGGGAGTAATCTCCCTGGTGGAAGGAGTCATTTACCTAACAAAGAGCGACTACGATTTCTATGAAACCTACGAACTCAACCGAAAAAAATGGTTCTAGGAAAGACCAAAGAAATCGAAAGAGAGTCGAATTTGAAAACTTTAAAAAATCGAAATATAGTCGATTTTAAAATTTTAAAAATCGAAATAGAATTGACTCTAGAAAAGCTTAAGGCAATCGAAAAAAGTGGTTCTAGAAAGGAAATATTTCAGAATAATAACAATCCCGGAAATGGGTTTATAAAAGTTAATGTATTAAGGAAAGTAACATGTTTGACAAACTGGATTTTATAAGTGAAAAATACAATGAGATGGCGCTGAAGGCCTCCGACCCAGCAGTAATAGCCAACCAAAAGGAATGGCAGAAATGCGTAAAGGAAATGGGGGAGATGGAGCCCATCGTAAAGAAATACGAGGAATATAAGGCAGCCAAGCAGAGTCTGGCGGACGCCAAAGATATTGTCGAGAACGAGAGTGATGAGGAGCTTCGCGACCTGGCTAAAATGGAAATCTCCGAAGCAGAGGAAAGTCTAGAGACTCTCACCGAGGAGCTTAAGATTTTGTTGCTCCCAAAGGATCCTAACGATGAGCGAAACGTCATCTTGGAAGTTCGCGCAGGAACAGGCGGCGAAGAAGCGGCTCTATTTGGTGGCGATCTTCTTAGAATGTACACCCGCTATGCCGAGCGTCATCGTTGGAAGACAGAACTCATGGATGTGAATGACACAGGAATCGGAGGCATCAAAGAAGCCACGGTCATGATCAAAGGAAAGGGCGCCTATTCCCGTCTCAAATACGAGAGCGGCGTTCACCGTGTTCAGAGAGTTCCGGAGACTGAATCAAGCGGTAGAATCCACACATCGGCTGCGACAATCGCAGTGCTTCCGGAAGTCGACGACGTAGAGGTCGACCTGGATCCAAACGACGTAAGAGTAGACGTTTACCGCGCATCCGGAAACGGTGGCCAGTGCGTTAACACAACTGACTCCGCAGTTCGTCTCACTCACGAACCGACGGGACTTGTTGTAACCTGCCAGGACGAAAAATCTCAGATCAAAAATAAAGAAAAAGCCTTTAAGGTACTTCGTTCCAGGCTTTACGATTTGATGCTTCAGAAACAGCAGAGCGAAATCTCCGCAGAACGTAAGAGCCAAATCGGTTCCGGTGACCGATCTGAGAGAATCAGAACATACAACTTCCCACAGGGCCGTTGCACCGATCACAGAATTGGCATGACTCTATATAAATTAGACTCAATCCTGGATGGTGATATCGATGAAATAATCGACGGACTCATAACCAGCGACCAGGCAGAGAAGATGAAAGCATTCTAATAAGCCGAGCATGAACCAAAGGACTGCATCTTGGAAAACAAGCAAAGAGCAGAAAAGATAGCATTCCGGAAAATGCACAAATCAGAGAAGAATGCATCCTAAAAAACAAGCATAAAGGTGCGCAAAGAAGGCACGAAGAATCTTTTGTTTAAAGTAGGAAATCAAATTGCGTGATAGAGAACGAAACATAGAGAATAATAACGCCTTTGGTATTCAGGAAGAAATCCAAACGGTGATTTTAAGTGACAAAGATAGCGATATACAGAAGGCCGGCGAAATAATTCGCAACGGTGGTTTAGTTGCGTTTCCAACAGAAACGGTTTATGGACTTGGAGCAGATGCACTGAACCTCATGGCAGTCTCCAAGATTTATAGAGCAAAGGGTCGCCCGTCGGACAACCCAATGATTGTCCACATTGCGGATAAAGAAACACTGAAGGAACTCGCATTAGAGATAACTCCGGCTATGGAGAAACTCATAGAAGCCTTTTGGCCGGGACCGATGACTTTGATAGTTAAACGCCAGCCACACATACCCGATGTGACAACGGGAGGACTGGATACAGTCGGAATCAGATTCCCGTCGAACCCCGTGGCTCAGGCACTAATCAAAGCCGCAGGTTGCCCGGTTGCAGCACCAAGCGCGAACCTATCGGGTAAGCCAAGCCCAACGACAGCAGCTCACGTGGAGAATGACATGATGGGAAGAGTTGATGCGATAATCGAGAGTGGTGACTGCAAGCACGGAATTGAATCCACAGTAATCGATATGACGGGAGTAATCCCCATGATACTCCGCCCGGGCGTAATAACCAGCGGCATGATGAGCGAGGTGTTAGGGAAAAAAGTTAAACTTGATCCTGCGCTTAATGCCAGAGTCGGTGAGGACTTCCAACCCAGATCCCCAGGCATGAAATATAAGCACTACGCACCACAGGCCGAAATGAGAATCTATAGTGGCCTTCCGGAGAAAGTGGAAGCTGCCATAAAGGCAGCGGAGGATGAACTCATCGCAGACGGCCAGGTGGTAAAAGTGATAAAGTTTAAGGATGAAATCACCGCTGCGCACGACCTCTTTGCTAAACTTAGGGACGCTGATGATGAGGACGTCGATGTAATTTTGGCTGCCGCACTTCCGGAGGAAGGACTCGGATTCTCGGTTATGAACCGTATGCTGAAATCTGCGGGATACAACGTAATAGAAGTTTAAAAAAATAACGAGAAGCTGAAACCAAAATACAGAAAAACAGCGATAACACAAAATACAGAGAAACAGTAATAACAATCGAAGCGAATTGTGCCGAGAAACATATTGTTAATCAATACGAGTAAATCAAAAGTAATAGAATTAAATCAGGAGCAAACATGATAATTGCAATGGCCGCCGACCACGGTGGATATGAATTAAAAAATGCGATAAAGGAACACCTTAAAGAGCGATCAACCGCGCCAATATACAATATAAAAGAAGGTGCGACACCCGACGAAAAAGGTTTTTACAGTGATGCTGACTTTGATGTCGTTCAGGATAAAATCCGAATCGTAGACCTGGGAACGAACAGCGGTGACTCGGTTGACTATCCCGATTACGGAAAGGCCTGCGCAGAAGCGGTCGCAAGCGGTAAAGCCAACCTAGGAATCGTATGCTGCGGAACAGGAATCGGAATATCCATCGCAGCCAACAAAGTGAAAGGTGTCCGCTGTGGGCTTTGCACATCCGTGGAAATGGCTCGTCTAACAAAGGA
>CADBSP010000152.1 GCA_902797405.1 uncultured Eubacteriales bacterium
CAAATTGGATAAACCCTTGGAATTATCCGATTCATTGGTGAAGGATGAGGCAAGTAATACAGTAAGGGTGATGACTGATTCTTCAGAACGCATTGAAGAGAAAGAACCTTTAAGAACAGGATCTCGGGATTCATCAAAAGAAGAGAACAATCCGTCTAGGATAAAAGATATTACTACTATAGTCGAGCCCTTGCTTTGGAATAGAGATTATTCACTGGTGAAGGTTAGAATCCTTACAGGCCGAACCCACCAAATCAGAGCACATTTGGCCAGTGCAGGTTTTCCTTTGATAGGGGATCCAAAATATGGTGATAGAAGAGTAAACCGAAAGGTGAAGGAGAAAATCGATTTGGACACTCAACTCCTTCATGCCTGGAAATTGGTTATTAAACCGGATGATGAATCACCCCTTGCTTACTTAAATCAAAAGGTTTTTAAGGCAGACATTCCCGCTTCATTTAGAGATATTAGCGAAGAACTGTTTGGCAAGGAATATATTGATTTAGAAGAGAAGTCGTTATAGGAAATAAAGTGAGAAGTAAAAGATTTAGAGAAATGGAAGATCCGGAATTGATTAGAGCTGCAGCCGGCATGACTGAAGGCGCAGAAATCGAAGTTGATTCCGATGGCAGAGGAAATACAGGTAAAAAGACTTTGATCATGGATTGGGTTAAGGAAATACTCATAGCTATTATAGTGGCTATGGTTATCATGCAGTTCATTAAACCAACCATAGTCAAGCAGCGTTCTATGGAACCCAATTTCTATACGAATGATTATCTGTTGGTTAACAAACAGGCGTATAAGCTTTTCAGACAAACTCCTGAAATGGGCGATGTCATAATATTTGAAACCGAGATGAAGACGGAGAACGGTGACGAGAAACTTTTGATAAAGAGGGTAATTGGTGTCCCGGGAGACGTAATATCGATTAAGGACGGAAAAGTTTTTGTTAACGGAATCGAGATAGACGATAGTTATACCAAGGAGCAATATACCAACGGAGATATTGAAGACCTGGTTGTTCCGGAGAATAAATTGTTCTGTTTGGGCGACAATAGACAAGTGAGCGTTGACAGTAGGTCTTCAGACGTTGGTTTCGTAGATTACAAACAAGTCGTGGGGAAAGCGGTGTTCAGGATTTTGCCTTTCAAGGATTTTGGAACTATTTTCAATCCCTACGAAGAATAGATGATAGCTAAGAGGGTGTTGTAATGGCAGCAAAGAATAAAGAAAGAAAACTCGTGGCGAACAATAAAAAGGCTCGCCATGATTATTTTTTGGAGGAGATAATTGAGGCGGGCATTTCGCTGACGGGAACGGAAATAAAGTCAGTTCGCCAGGGAAAGGTCAGCATCAAAGAAAGCTATGCGAAGGTTGAGAACGGCGAGCTGATAATTCATGGAATGAATATCAGTCCATATAAGGAAGGAAATCGCTACAATGTTGATCCCGTTAGACCTCGCAGACTTTTGGTCCATAAGAGGGAGATAAGGAAACTCATCGGGGCTACAACTCAAGGTGGTATGACCATAGTACCGCTCCAGATGTATATAAATGAAAGAGGTCTGGCAAAGATGGAAATCGCTCTGGCAAAGGGAAAGAAAAACTACGATAAGAGAGAAGCGATTGCTAAGAGAGATGATGAAAGAAGAATGGAACGGGCAAAGGGTCGCCGCGGATAATCAAAAAAAGTATTTTTGATAGAGTGAGATCCTTGTCGCAATTGTCATAGTCGTTGTAAGGAAGGGAAGATTGAAAATGGATATTACATCAATGTTTAAAATGAAAGACGCATGGGCAAAGTTTAGTCAGAACCATCCGAAGGTTCCTGCTTTTTTAGACAACGTCAAGAATAGGGGATTTGAAGAGGGACAGGAAATCGCAATAGCGGTAAGATATCCTGACGGAACAGAATATAAGACCGGTATCAGAGTGCAGAATGCGGATTTGGACCTTTTAAAAATTCTCGGATAGGACATATTTTCACAGTTTGTTCAACTGGTTTACATTGTTTTTTTAGCATCTTTGTGGTAGATATAAAGTGGTATTAATAAAGGGGTACACCCGGGTAAAAGAAGGAGAAAAAGATGAACAAAAGAGGAAGAAATATTAAGAAGATTTTTGCTGTAATCATGATATTTGTTATGGTATTTGCCCTTGCAGCATGTGGTAATAAGGAAGGTGGAAGTTCCACTTCAGGTTCCGGATCTGCAGAGCCGGCAAACAGCGCAGGCAAATCCATGGAAGAGGTTCTTTTAAACGCATCTAAGAACATGGAGAATGCAAAGAGCATGACATATACCTTTGATATGGATATGGGAATGCAGGTATTAGGCATGAAGATGGATACTTTGATGAAGTCGGATATTAAGACCATTCAGAATCCACTGACTTTGGAAATGACAGGAAAGATGGATATGGGTGATCTGGGAAGCTATGATATGGACATCTATGCTGAAACCGAAGGTGACCATCTGGTTATGTATACCGGCATGAATATGGGAGAAGAAACCATGTGGATGAAGAGCAGTGTTGACATGGATTCCTCCCAGATTTCACAGTATAACGCTCAATCCAATATCAAAGTTTACATGGAGAATGCAAAGAACTTTACCGAGGTTGGTAAGGAAGATGTTAACGGTGTTCAGGCTGTTAGATTTGATGGTGTAATAAACGGAGACTCCATTGGAAATGTTCTGAATGAATCCGGAATGAGTGAGCAGGTTTCCGGAATGGGTGTAGAGAATCCGGAAGAGATGTTTGCAGAAATGGGTGACATTCCGGTAAGCTTCTGGGTTGATACAGAGAAGGAACTGATTGTTAAGTACACCATCGACATGAGCGAAGCAATGCAGAAATTGATGGCAAAGACAATGGAGGAAATGGAGACTTCCGAAGAAGAAGGAACCGAAAATATGGCGGGTCTCTTCACTATTGATCGCAGCGTGATGACTATTGTGATTACAGGAATCGATAACGTTGATTCCATCACAATCCCACAGGAAGCAAAGGATAATGCCGAAGAGATGTAGTTCTTAATGTCAATCGAATAGGCAGAATTACATCAGGTTATTTTAGTAGCAGTGTAGGTTAATCAAAGGGGCAGATCGCGTCAATTGCAGCTGCCCCTTTGTATTGCAATATGTTCGACTTTTGTATATAATCTAGAGGTTAGAGATAAATGCAAAGGGAATTGAGAAAGGGAGATTAAAATGGCAACAGAAGTTGGTATAGATTTGGGAACGGCCAATGTGTTGGTTTACATAAAGGGTAAAGGGATTGTCTTAGAAGAACCTTCTGTAGTAGCTATTAATCAGGATACAGATGAAATATTGGCAGTAGGCGAGGAAGCTCGTCAGATGCTCGGTCGTACACCGGGTAATATTGTTGCTGTTAAACCTCTTAGAGATGGGGTTGTTTCCGACTACGATATTACGGAAAAAATGTTGAAGTATTTTATTCGCAAGGTGTGTGGGAGCGGAAGATTCTTCAAACCCAGAATAATGGTTTGTGTACCGAGTGGAGTGACCGAGGTTGAGAAGCGTGCAGTCAGAGAGGCAGCAACGCAGGCGGGTGGAAAGAGCGTATTTTTGATAGAAGAGCCTGTCGCTGCGGCAATTGGTGCAGGCCTGGATATAGCAAAGCCCGATGGGGTTATGGTTATCGATATCGGTGGTGGAACCACAGACGTTGCGGTTATCGCCCTCGGTGGAATTGTAACCAGTGAATCGGTCAAGGTTGCCGGAGATAAATTCGATGAGGCAATTGAGACCTATATGAGAAGAAACCATAAGCTTTATATAGGTGAACGTACCAGTGAAGAATTGAAGAAGAAGCTTGGAACAGCTTCTCCGAGAGAGCACAGTGTAACCGCCGAGTGCCGTGGACGTGATATGGTTAACGGCCTTCCGAGAGTTGTGGAAGTCACATCCGAGGAAATAATGGAAGCATTGGAAGAACCTCTCTACGCAATTACGGAGGCTGTACACAGAGTGCTGGAAAGCACACCGCCTGAGCTGGCTGCAGACATCACAAATTCCGGAATCGTGCTAACCGGCGGAGGTGCATATCTATACGGCTTGGATACTTTGATTGCCAGACATACGGGGATGGAAGTGAGAGTTGCAGAGAATCCCGAACAGTGCGTGGCTATCGGCACAGGAAAGGCATTAGGTGTAATTGAGTCAATTGAGAACAATAAGCTAAATGCCAAGGAACCTTATTTATAGAAACTATAGTGGATGGTCTCACATAGAGACCATCCTTCTTAAATTGGAGTCGAGTTTATGAAGTATGATTTGGTAGCAACGGCAACCTTTGGTTTGGAAGCGGTGGTTCGTAGGGAGATAGAAAACCTGGGATTTAAGGTTTTGAAAACCGAGGACGGGCGTGTGACGTATACTGCTTTAGAGGATTTTGGCTTGGTTCGTGCAATAGCAAAGAGTAATCTTTGGTTAAGGTCGGCGGACAGAGTGTACCTGAAGATGGGCGAGTTCAATGCCTCGACATTCGAAGAACTATATCAGGGAATAAAGAAAATCGAGTGGGAGAATCTCATTCCTTATGACGGAAGAATAGTTGTCGTTGGCACTTCTGTTAAGTCGACTTTGCATAGTGTGCCTGCTTGCCAAAGCATTATTAATAAAGCGATTGTCGATAGGCTTATAAATGCGTACCGGGATACGAACCATATGTCAGTTAAGCAAACAACGATTGGCAAATCGGATTCAGAGACATTAATTGATGAACCTGATAACGTGCTTCCGGAATCCGGAGCCACATATAAGGTGCGTTTTGCTTTTTTGAAAGACCATGTGCTGGTCCTGGTAGATACCAGCGGCGATGGACTTCATAAGAGAGGTTACAGAGTTGCCAATGTGGATGCTCCTATAAAGGAAACTCTGGCTGCAGCCTTGGTTCAGCTATCGTTTTGGAGAGCGGGAAGGATTCTGGTCGATCCATGCTGTGGCTCCGGAACAATTGGCATCGAGGCAGCGCTAATTGGAATGAATATAGCTCCAGG
>CADBSP010000153.1 GCA_902797405.1 uncultured Eubacteriales bacterium
GGAATCTCTTAACTGGGGATGGGAGTTCATTACCAAGGTTTTGGAGCTTCCAACCGATAAGCTTTGGGCTACGATTTATCAGGATGATGACCAGGCATATGAGATCTGGAAGAAGATTGGAATGCCTGAGGATAGAATCGTTAGACTAGGCAAGGATGATAATTTTTGGGAAATCGGCCTGGGACCATGCGGACCTTGTTCAGAAATATACTTTGACAGAGGAGAAGCTTTCGGTTGCGGAAGTCCTGATTGCAAGCCCGGTTGCGACTGCGACAGATATGTGGAATTCTGGAATCATGTATTTACACAGTTCTCAAAGGAAGAAGACGGTAGTTATTCAAATCTGGCTCATCCAAATATAGATACAGGAATGGGACTTGAAAGAATCGCATGCATTATGCAGGGCGTTGACTCCATTTTTGATATCGATACTATTAGATATATCCTAAATGGTGTCCTGGAATTATCAGGCGTAAAATATGAGGAAAGCGGTACAGAAACTACGGATGTTTCCGTAAGAATTATTACCGACCACCTGAGATCCATGGTATTTATGATTGCAGATGGAATCAATCCTTCAAATGAAGGCCGTGGTTACGTTCTAAGAAGATTGATCAGAAGAGCTGCAAGACATGGAAAGATTCTCGGAATCAAGGATAAATTCCTATCAAAACTCGCCGATAGAGTTGTTGAAGTGTCCGGTGAGGCATATCCGGAACTGGTTGAAAAAAGAGAGTTTATTGAAAAGATTATTGCTATTGAAGAAGATAAATTTACTCAGACTTTGGATCAGGGCATAGAGATTATATCCGGCTATATGAAGGAGATGGAATCTGAGGGAACAAAGACTCTCTCAGGAGAAAAAGCCTTCAAACTTTACGACACCTATGGTTTCCCATTGGAAGTCACCCAGGAAATCCTGGAAGAAAACGGCTATGATGTCGATATGGATGGATTTAACCAATCTATGGAAGAACAAAAAACAAAGGCCAGAGAGGGAAGAAACGTAAGTGACGATGCAGCATGGGATACAAATTTCGCAACAGGACTTCCTGAGACCGAATTTGCAGGTTATGAACACATGGATGTATTCGGAAAAATCCTGGCTGTTAGGAGTGAAAGCGGAAGTGAAGAAATAATAAGACCTGAAGAGGAAGGTATTATATACTTGGATGTAACTCCATTCTATGCTGAAAGCGGCGGGCAGATTTACGATACAGGTTTTATGTATACCAACGATTCTGAGGCGATTGTTGAGAGCGTAACCAAGTCCCATGGTATTTTTGCACACAAGGTAAAGGTTACGCTTGGAGAATTCAAAGTCGGCGACAATATTGAATCAAAAGTATATGGTGTGAGACGTAATCTAATTGCAAGAAACCATACTGCAACACATTTGCTCCACTCAGCACTAAGAAATGTTCTGGGGGCACACGTACATCAGGCAGGATCTTCTGTAAATGAATCCACTCTAAGATTCGATTTTAACCATTTCTCAGCAATGACTGATGAAGAAATAAAGATGGTTCAGGATATGGTTAACGAAAAGATTAATGAGTTCATTCCTGTAACTGTTGTTGAAACTTCAATGGCTGAAGCCGAAAAGATGGGTGCTATGGCGCTCTTTGGTGAAAAGTATGGTGATGAAGTTAGAGTTGTAAGCTGTGGTGAGTTTTCAACTGAGCTCTGCGGTGGAACACATGTTAGAAATACAGGT
The DNA here is from genome assembly GCA_902797405.1 of uncultured Eubacteriales bacterium. Taxonomy (GTDB): domain Bacteria; phylum Bacillota; class Clostridia; order Peptostreptococcales; family Anaerovoracaceae; genus Eubacterium_B. The sequence goes on from CADBSP010000153.1 coordinate 1,718, forward strand.
GAAATTGGCGCCTTTAAGATTATTTCAGAGTCCGGTATTTCTTCCGGCGTTAGAAGAATTGAAGCAATAACTGCATCCGGTATTTTAAGAGAAGCCGTAGAGACAGAAGCTTTGATAGAAGAAACGAGCGTTGCCCTTAAATCAAAGAGAGATATGCTCGTAAACAGGGCGCAGTCCATTATGGAAGAGCTAAAGGCTGTTAACAAGGAATTGGAGCAGTATAAGAAAGCCGAACTTGGAGATGCTGCAGGTAAACTTATAGAAGAAGGAAAGGATATTAACGGAGTTAAACTCATAACCAAGCGTTTTGATGGAGTATCCGTTGACGAATTGCGTGGAATATCCGATGATATAAAGGCCTCCAATAAGGGCGTTGCAATGGTATTTGCAGCAGTTAATGACGACAAGGCAATCTTCTTGGTATCACTTACGGACGACTTGGTTGAAAAGGGAATGCATGCAGGAAATATCATAAAAGAGGTAGCAAAGGCAGCCGGTGGCGGTGGCGGCGGAAAAGCCAATATGGCCCAGGCAGGAGCCAAGGATATTTCCAAGATTGACGAGGCATTTTTGGTTGCGGAATCTTTAATCAAGTAGTATAATGAAGTAGTGGTATTTCATAACATGACTGGAGGAAAAAATGGAGAGAAAAACGATTATGTTCGACACAACCAAGGTTCAGCAGAAGACCACAAGAGAAGTTCTTGAGGCAGTTTATGCGGCATTGGAAGAGAGAGGATATAACGGCATTGATCAAATGGTGGGCTATATTCTTTCCGGTGACCCCTCATATATCACCAGTTACAACAATGCTCGCATGATGATAAGCAGAATTGATAGAGACGACCTTGTGGAGGAAATCCTGAAGGATTACCTTCAGAAATAATGTGCCTTAAAACGGCGGGATTACCCCGCCGTTTTCTATTTTCATTACTGGCGACTAGGATACTGGCGAGATAATCATTTATTTTTTTGATTAAAACAAAGCTTTAAAATTGTATATGAAACGAAAAATCGGATTGGATGTAGGTGATAAGACTATAGGGATTGCCCTAAGCGACGAGCTTGGAATCATTGCTCAGGGACTAATGACCTACGAAAGAATTGGTATAAAGAAAGACACGAATAAAATAGTTGAACTAGTACAGGAATATGACTGCGATACTGTAGTTATGGGACTTCCTATTAACCTGGATGGTTCAGACAGCGTTCAAACGGAAAAGGTTCGTGACTTTAGAACAAAATTAGAGAATAAGTTTAAAAGCACGGGTGGTGGCCTTCAGAATGTCATTTTCCAATGGGAGGATGAGAGGTTTACCACTGTTATTGCTGAGGACATTTTGATTGCAGCCGA
>CADBSP010000154.1 GCA_902797405.1 uncultured Eubacteriales bacterium
CAAGGAACAATACAAACAGGTCTAAAACGCAAAGATTAATAATCTAAAAAAGTTGGTCTATGTGTCTAATATTTGTTGACTAGTGCATGAGTTCCATATAAATGTGTTGGAATAAATCCTTTTTTGTTGTAAAATATAGGGTGAATATATTCGGGCATGTTCATTTTAATGAAAAGGTCTGTGTTCAGTTATCGTTGTTTAATTCTTATTTTTAAGAAAGGAAGAAAGTATGAGTAGGACAATGAAGAAGTTTATGGCATTCCTTCTATCTCTTATGTTGGTACTCTCCATGACAACTGTTATGGCATTCGCCGATGAGAATACTGACACTACAGGTGGCGAAGGTACTGCAACAAACGGCGAAGCAACTACCGAAGGTGAAGGAACAGATGGAGCTACCGGTGATACATCCGAAGGCGAAGCTACCGAAACAACCGGTGGAGAGGCAGCCACGGAAGAAGCCGGATCAGAAACAACCGAAGCTTCTGATGAAGTAACTTTGACAGTACTTCATACAAACGACGTTCACTGCGGAATCGACAATTACGCAAAGCTGGCAGCATATAGAGATTCTCTCAAAGAAGCCGGTCAGAACGTAGTTCTCGTCGATGCAGGTGACCATGTTCAGGGTGAATCAATCGGAACAATCACCAAGGGTGAAGAAATCATCACTATTATGAACGGCGTTGGCTATGATGTAGCTATACCCGGAAACCACGAATTCGATTTCCAGATGGATCAGTTCCAGAAGAACGTAAGTGACGCTAATTATCCTTACATTTCCGCAAACTTCAAGAAAGCTGATGGATCTGCTGTTGAAAATATTGAACCTTACTACATTGTAGAAGTTGAAGGTAAAAAGGTTGCCTTTGTTGGTATCTCTACACCGGAAACATTCACATCCTCCACACCTGTTTACTTCCAGGATGAGGAAGGAAACTGGCTCTATTCATTCAGCGCAGATAGCGAAGGAAAGGAAGGTCTCTTCTACAGCACAATTCAGGCAGGTATCGATGCAGCTAAGGCAGCCGGCGCTGACGTAGTTATCGGTGTTGGACACACCGGTATGATTGCTTCTATAGATGAATGGAACACCCAGAATGTTATTGCTAACACCACAGGCTTGGACGCATACATCGACGGACATTCCCACGAAGTAGTTCCTGGTCCTGACTATAACGGAACCACCTTCACAAATAAGGACGGAAAGGCAGTTCCTTATTCACAGACAGGAACAAAACTCGCTAACGTTGGTCAGATGACAGTTAAGATTAAGGACGGAGTTGTAAGCGTTCTCACTTCCCTAGTTGCAATGGATACACTCACAGATGAGAACGAAGAAGTTAAGTCCTTAATAGATGCTGCTAACCAGAAGGTTAATGAATACCTTGGTGAAATCGTAGGTAAGGCTGAAGTAACTCTTACTATTCTTGACGAAGAAGGTAACAGAATTGTACGTAACCACGAGACAAACCTCGGTGACTTCAACGCAGACGCATTCCGCTATGTAACCGGTGCAGATATCGCAATAGTAAACTCCGGTGGCGTACGTAAGAGCCTTGAAGCTGGTGATGTAACCAGAAAGAGCCTCACTGACGTTAACCCATTCGGTAACGAGATAATCAAAATCGAGGCGACAGGACAGCAGATCCTGGATGCACTTGAACACGGTGCCAGAAACTATCCGCAGGAGAACGGTGGATTCTTCCAGGTTTCCGGTCTCACTTATGAAGTTCATGAATACATCCCATCTGCAGTTATCGTAGATGAGCAGAATATGTTCTTAGGCATCGAAGAAGGTAAGGAAAGAAGAGTCGCTAACGTAAAGATCAACGGTGAACCAATTGATCCGGAAAAGATATATACAGTAGGCGGAACCTCCTATATCCTTCAGCTTTCCGGCGACGGAATGAGCATGTTTAAAGATAGCAAGGTTGTAAGCGATGCATATCCAAATGACTCCAACTCTCTGGTAGAATACATGAAGAACGGAGTTAAAGGATTGATTTCAGCAGCCCAGTATGGTCAGGTACTCGGAGAAGGAAGAGTAACCTTCGTAACAGAAGCTATTACCCCTGGTGATGTAGTAGAACCTACAGATGAGCAGCCAGCACCGACAGAACCAGAAGTAAAGCCTGTAACTCCGGCACCAGCTCCAGCTCCGGCACCTGCTTCAAAGCCTGCAACAGCTCCAGCAGCAAGCGGAGTTCCAAAGACAGGTGACGCAGAGAACGCAGTTCTCTACATTGCACTCTTCGCAGGAGCAGCTGTAACCGCATATGCTGTTCGCAAAAGAAACGCCGCATAACTTAGGTGGAACCCCAAGGGGTATTGTGCCATGGCACTAATCCCCTACTTCAAAAATAACAAAAAAAAGTGGCTTTGCCACATTAGTGAGACCCTGAGTATAATTCAGGGTCTCACTTTTTTATTATTCTTCTGGTGCCAAGTCCAAAACAGATTAGGAGGATATTTCCCGCAATATATCTTTTGCTCTCCGGACACATTTCCATCAGCAGTTTATCAAACATCCAGTCACTCTCCTACCCCAGCTTCCAGCCAAACACCTGTCAGCGAGACATTTGCTACACGATATTGGATTGATGATTTTATTATTGTTTCTTTGATATCCTGTGACATTTCTCCTCTTTTCGCATATTATTCTCTAAAACATATTTAATTGTCTGATTCTGCAACTAGTTTGTCAATACTTTTGAATGATTGCGATTGCACATGACATCGTACCCTGCACCACATCATACTTCAAAGAAATCATAAAACTTTGCGACTCTATCCCAATACATGCTTACGCCCCAATCACTACATTTATCTATTCTTCAATAGTACGGTTCCCCCAGGCTTTTGAGATTGCGTCATCTTCAAACTGTCTTCGCCAGAGATCAAAGTAATAACCTTTCTTCTCCATGAGTTCATCATGCTTTCCTTGCTCTATTATCTTTCCGTCCTTCACAACAAGAATGATATCCGCATCCTTGATTGTAGAAAGTCTGTGAGCAATCACTATGGATGTGCGACCTTTGATGACTTCGTCTATTGCTGCCTGGATTTTTTGTTCGGTAAGTGTGTCCACTGACGCAGTGGCTTCGTCCAAAACCACAATTCTGGGGTTCGCCAGTATGGCTCTGGCAAAGGAAATGAGTTGCTTTTCTCCTGTGGAAAGCAGGTTTCCTCCCTCACCTACGTTTGTTTCGAGGCCCTCCTCTAGTCTTTCAATTACACTATCCAGGGATACGAGCTTTATAGCCTTCTCTATCTCTTCTTCCGTAGCATTTGGATTTCCGTATACCAGGTTATCTCTTATTGTACCCGAGAATAAATGCGGAGACTGAAGAACATATCCAAGGGCAGAGTGAAGCCAGAGCTGCGACCTTTCCCTGGAGTCCTTTCCGTCTATCAAGACCCTTCCCTTAGTGGGTTCAAAGAATCTGCATATCAGATTCGCCAGCGTGGACTTACCTGCTCCGGTCTCTCCAACTATAGCCAGATTGGTTCCAAAGGGAATCTTGAGGGAGAAATCCCTAAGCACATATTCATCCCCATCCGGATACATGAAATCAACATGGTCAAACTCCACGTCTCCAGTTATGGGTTCCCAATTCTCAGTCTTCGGCTGGAATGAGTCGCCGTAAATCTTGATTACCTCTTCACTATCCCGAACAGTTGGCTCCAGCTCCAGGAGCGATGTGAACCTCTCGATATTTACTCTCCATTGAACCAGGAGCGAAAGAGTATCCACAAGCCAACGCACAGGTTCCATCAGGTCCTGGGCATAACTCATAAAGAGAGAAAATGTTCCAACCTGATCCGCAGCCAGAACTCCGCCCTTCCACAGAACCAGGGAAAGAGCAACGGATGATGCCATGTTGGTAACCATGGAGAATGCACCGTGGGTCCTGGCGGATTTCATAACAGTACGTTTCATGCGTGCCGACTCCATTTTAAACTCTTCGGTTATCTTGCTTTCCGCATTTAGAGATTTTATAGTCTTTGCTCCCGTTATACCTTCGTTAAAATTCCCCGTTATATTGGAATTGATTTCTCTAATTTCGTGATGAAGATCGATGAGTCTCTTCTGGAACAAAACAAACAGCGCCGCTATTATTGGAACAACGATAAACACGAGACCTGTCAGTTTCACGTCCATCTGAAGCATTATGATTCCTGCCCCCACTACAAAGAGCAAAAAGTACACGGCATCAAAGAGTTGCCAGGAGAATAGTTCTCCGATTCTGCTCGTATCACTCATGACACGGGCATGTATGTATCCAACACTGTTCTGATTGTAATAATCAAAAGAGAGTTCCTGTAGATGGGAGAATGCCTTATTTCGCATGTCTCTACTCATCCCCACATCCGTAGCCATACAATAGCGAACTCCGTAATAACCCATTATGGCAGTTGCAATAATGAGAATTGCATACCAAAACGAAAATCCCCAAATTCCATCCAGGGTATCCTCTTTGATGAAATGATCGAGTGCGTATTTCTGAAGCACAGGACGAATGACATCCGATACGGAAACCAGAAATTGCGCCAGCACAAGCAGAAGTATTTTAAATCTAAACGGCTTTGCGAATGGCAAAACTTTTGGTATTCCAAAGAACGGGAGGTGTTTCGTATTCCTATCTTCGTTCATCTTTATCCACCTCTTCTCCGTATTGTATTTCGTATATCTTTTGATATATACCGCCCTGAGCCCTAAGCTCCTCCGGCGTTCCTCTTTCGGAAATCCTGCCGTCCTCTAGAACCACCACCTGGTCAGCCCTGGCCAAAGTTGTTATGCGATGAGAAATAATTATAATCGTTGCCGTTCCGAATTTTTCCTCCAGAGCGGCTCTAATTTTTGCATCGGTTTCCGTGTCAACTGCAGAGAGGGAATCATCAAAAATCATAATCGGGGCCTTTTGAATTAGTGCCCTGGCAATTGCAGTTCTTTGCTTTTGACCGCCGGAAAGTGTAACTCCGCGCTCGCCGACGAATGTCTCATAGCCTTCGGAGAAACCTTCTATTGCTTCTGTAAGATGAGCGACGCGAGCCGCATCCTTAACATCCTCCATGCTTAATTCATCGTCAACCATGGAAATGTTTTTGGCTATGGATCTGCTGAATAAAAACGGTTCCTGAAGCACCATGGCTATATTGCTTCTAAGGTGTTCCGTTCTGATATCCTTTATATCAACTCCGCCTATGGTAATACGGCCGTTTCCTTCCGGGATCTCATAGAGTTTATCCAAAAGCAGCATCAGCGTACTCTTTCCGGAACCTGTTCCGCCTAAAATTCCAAGGGTGGTTCCCGCGGGAATCTCTATATCCACTCCTTTGATTATTTCTTTACCCTCCTCATAACCAAAGTGTACATTCTCGAACCTAATGTCACCTGTCATATCGGCATCGTAGGCACCTTCCTTGTCCTTCTCTATTTCTGATGCCATGATGTATTCAAGACGCGAAAAGGATGCTCCCGCCTTTGCCATCTCAGAAATCATTCTCCCAAGCCTTCTTATTGGAAATGAAAGAATCGCATTATATGCAACGAAGGCCACATATTCCCCTGAAGTCATCCCGTACTTTACAACAAAGACCGCACCTACAACTGTAACGAGAAGTATCTGAAGGCCACACAGAACATCCTGGATTCCAAAGAACCTACCGAGGACCTTGCCCATATGTATCCACATATTTGTGTATTCGGCGTTGTTTTCCTCAAAGCGTACCCTCTCTCGTTCCTCTGCAGCAAAGGCTCTTACCACGCGTACTCCGGTTAAGTTCTCCTGAACGATATCCGAGACCACGCCTTCCTTTTCGTCACAGGCCTGAAAACCATCCTCCATCTCCTTTCTATATAGAACGGAGTAAAGAATGATTATTGGAACCGGAACCATAGCGATGAGAGTCATTTTGGGATTCATAGATGCCATAAAGAATATGGTCATAATCATGAGCATGCTTATTCTGAATATGGAAGTAAGCTGCTCGGCCACAAAGGTTCTGGTTCTGTCAATATCCGTTGTGCAACGCTGGATAATATCCCCCGTGCTGTTCTTCATATGCCAAGAAAATGGAAGTCTCTCTATATGCTCGAAGATTATATCCCGCATATTTTTAACAAGTATCTCAGAGCCGTTGGTATTGGATACGCTCCCCACGAACTGCGATATAACCCGCACAACACCTATTACAGCCACCATAATTGCAGGTATATAGAGGTGCTTTCCTATGTATTCAAAACCACCAAGGGACTCCACCCAATTATTAACCCACTGAGGGAAATCAGACGGCTTTCCTCCGATTGCATTATCAATAGTTGCCCTTATTATTTGAGGATTAAGCATATCCGCCATGGCAGTTATAAACGATGCAACAATACTCAGCGCAAAATAAACACCGCTCCCCTTCATAAAAAAGAAGAGCAGCTTCCAATTTATCTTATTTGATTGCTTGTTTTCGTTGTTTTCTTTGTTAGTTTCCATTTCTTTAAAGTCGATTGCTTCTATCAGGTATTATCTCAAGCCAGCATCCATCGGGATCCTGTATAAAATAGGGCTTGCGATTCTATTCTACCACAGACTGCACTGCTGGTGAATCTTCCAACAAAAAAAGGATGACCTTGAGCCACCCTTTAATATAATGTCAAAAGAAAGGTTACAGCTTATCTCTTTGCTCTCAAAATCATTTTGATTATTTCTTTGTATGCTGCGAATACCACTCCGGCTATAGGCCAAACAATCCATGTTGTCTGCCAATCCATGGTTATAAAGCTCCAAGCGAGGTATATGGCGACTGCGATTGCCCAATAGATGCCATCCCATTTAGATGCTCTCTTATTAAATCTTGTATAGTCTCCATCCTCCAGCAGCTTGTTGTAGCCGTTATTAATCATGGATGTCTGAACCAGAAGCTTTACTCCAATTCCTATCAAGGTAAGCAGCAGAGCCACTCCATATATAACCAAGGAGCCACCCATTTTAGCGGTTGTGTAACCGCTAATCGAAGTTATGAACAATGGAATTGCAGCCAGTATGCAAAGCACCACTCCTATAACCATCATCCTGGTGTGCGTCCCCGCATATTTGGAACGCTTCTCCTTTGCCATGCCACTAACACCATAGTCAGTGTCGATATTCTTTTCGTTAAGGTACTCAAAGGTCTTCCCTTTCATTCCCAGAACGATGAAAATGGTAACAGCACAAGCTATTAAGGAAAGAAGAATTATTATCCCCACCATAGTTGCGGTATATTCCGAGAAAGGAAGCTTCCCCGCACCTGATAAACCAAGAAGCACGAGTAAAGGTACCGCAGAGATGATACACACCATTACTCCTGCAGATATAGGCCCTGCAGCCCTTTCGTTATATTCCAAAAACTTATTGGCGTCCTCCATAGTTACCTTTACAGGAACATCCTCTTCCAGAGAAAAGTCTGTATATACAGCAGTAGTCAAAGCAGTTTCCTCAATTTCATCTTTAAGGAGATAATCCGTTGTCACACCAAACAGTTCTGCAAGCTGCACAATCTTCTTCATATCAGGAATCGCCTGAGCTCCTTCCCATTTTGATACAGATTGTCTTGACACCCCGAGCTTATCTGCAAGTTCCTCCTGGGACCATCCATTCTTTTTTCTGTTTTCGATAATTTTGTCTGCAAGTATCATTTTCTTCCTCCTTATTGGTGATGCAATGTGCACTCATTTCTTTTTTACAAGCAAATTGTATGATTTTATTGAGTTGCACACCACCAATCAGGCTTTTCAATTTGTCAACCAGCGGTTGCAATTTGGCATTTTTCAGTCTTTCGCCTACGCAAACTTGAATTTATTCCGCTCCGTCTAACGATATAATCAGTTTATTACAGTCTTTACAATAGTTAGACAACACAGGGTCTGCAATGATTGCAC
>CADBSP010000155.1 GCA_902797405.1 uncultured Eubacteriales bacterium
GGAAGGGTTAGAATTACCGCCTTGGCATTTTTGCTCCTCGCACCTCTTTCCTTGCTAGTTATTTATCAAGGCTTCTGGAGAATTGCTGTTAACCTGACCGAGAATGCCAGGCTAAAGGAAGAGAACGAGCTTATGGAGATGGAAACAAAGCGCTATGAAGAGCTTCGTTCATATATGAACAAAACCAGGTCTCTACGTCATGATTTCAGACAACATCTCCTGGTTATGGATGAATATGCAAAGAGTGGAGAGACCGAAAAACTGACAGACTATATAAATCAGTTTTCTGCATCTCTGGCAGATCACAAGGGAACCTTCTCTGCCAATGCTGCTGTTGATGCTGTTGCCTCTCACTATGACCAGGTCGCCGATAATCAGAAAACAAAAATCAAATGGCTACTAGAGATTCCCGAGGCTCTTCCTATTCCTGAGTCTGATTATATTGCCATCTTCGGCAATTTGGTGGAAAACGCCCTTAATGCTGTTCATGATCTTCCGGAAGAAAAAAGAAACATCCAGGTCACTGCCAGGATGCTTTCGGACGCCATGATGGGCTTAACTGTTAAGAATCATTATGAGGGCGTTATCAAAATGGGGAAAAATGGTCTTCCCAAATCACGTCGCCCCGGTCACGGAATTGGTCTATATTCCGTTGAGGCTGCCGTTCGCAGATACAACGGTGCTCTGGATATTAATACCGATAATGGTGTGTTTACTGCCGGAGTCGTTCTATATCCCAACAGTAACTCTCTATAAAAGTTTATTTTCCCATCATAAACCTACGTGCAACAGATGCTGCGATTTTATAATATATTGGTCTTAGGGCTTTATCGGCATTCTTTAATTCGTCGATTATTTTTATGTGTTGAGGACAATGACTCTCGCACTTACCGCATTTAACGCATTGCGATGGAAGCGCAGGTTCCTTTCTTAGACTCACTACCTGGAGGTATTCCCTTCTGCCTACGGATTTTCCTTCTGAATACATTTCGTTATAGCATCTAAATGCTCCCGGGATATCTACGCCCTTAGGGCAAGGCATGCAGTATGCGCAGCCGGTGCATGGTACCTTGGTTGTTTTTTCAATAATGCTTTTAATATCGGAAATGAGTGCATGATCGGATTCGGTAAACTCGCCTACTTCTGCAACGCTCGCTATCCTGCAGTTTTCCTCAACCATTGGTATGCTGTTCATTCCGGAGAGGACGCACGTAACTTCCGGCTGATCCCAAAGCCAGCGAAAAGCAAGCTCCGCAGGGCTCATTCCGCGATTTGCAATTTTGGCCTTTGCTTCCTTAGGAAGAAGGTCCACCAATTTTCCGCCTCTGAGAGGCTCCATAATTATAACGGGTATTCCTTTTTCCGCAGCTGCCTGAAGACCGATTCTTCCTGCCTGACTTACTTCGTCCATATAGTTATACTGGATTTGACAAAAATCCCAGTCATAGGCTTCCAGAATTTTTAGAAACATGGAGGTATTCCCATGGAAGGAAAAACCGATTTGTTTTATCTTTCCATCTTCCTTCCTGGCCTGAATCCAATCTTTTATGCCAAGGCTTACTAATTTGTTCCAGGACTCCAAATCCGTAAGCATGTGCATAAGATAGTAGTCTACATAATCAGTCCTTAGTCTTTTTAGTTGCTCAGCAAAGTATTTATCTATTGACGATGAGTTTTTAATCAGATATTGGGGGAGTTTAGTCGCAATCTTTATTTCTTTTCTGATTCCGTTTCTTTCCAGTATTTCACCCAGGCATGCTTCGCTTCCAGGATAAATATAGGCAGTGTCGTAATAATTGACGCCACTTCTATAGGCGCTCATTATTTCTTCCTCTGCCTTCTTTACATCGATACCGGCTCCCTGACGCGTGAACCTCATACAGCCGTATCCAAGTATGGAGATTTCTTCTCCTTTTCTATCTTTTCTATATTTCATGGAGATAGCATTTTCTTTCTTTGTTTATTTATGAATAACTATTTCTGACTTTCAATAGCATCAATAGCAAGACCGACTATGTCATGAAAGTTAGCTTCCCTTAGCGCGGTTACGCCTTTTATTGTCACTCCGCCCGGTGTCGCAACTTCTGTCACCATATGTCCCGGGTCTTTTTCCATCTCTATCTGAAGTCTCCCCGTTCCTGCAACCATTTGAGATACTATGCGGTATGCGGTTTCTCTATCAAGCCCGTACTTTGCTCCCGCATCTCCCAGGGCTTCTATGAACATTGCAGCAAAGGCAGGTCCGCAGCTACTTACCTCACCTGCCAGCCACATTTTGTCTGATGTTAGTAATTCTATTTCCCCTATTTTCTTAAGGAGTCCCTTAACCAGTTCAAACTCAGGATCTGAAAGGTTGTGTTTTGATTCTATTATGGTTATTCCCTGACATACTTCACAGGGAGTGTTGGGAATAATTGAAATATGCTTTATTCCGCTTCCCTCGAATATTTCTTCGTATTTATCAAAGTCCAAACCAAATGCGACAGATATTAAGATGCATCCTCGAAGATCGTTCCTAATTGGTTTTATAACCTCTTCCACCTGGTTCGGCTTAACGCACACAAAAACGATTCCTACTTCCTGGGCAACCTCTGTCGCTGTTTTGCAGACGTGGATTCCCGAGGCTCTCTCCTTTAGCTTTTCGTAATCGGAGGCGCAGGCATATACCTCTCTGGGTTCAACAAAGTTTGCGTTTACTAACCCATTAAAAATAGCGGTGGCCATATGCCCAAAACCTATGAATCCGATTTTCATGCTATACTCCCTCTTTCCTATTGTCCTCTTCTAAGCTCGTCCCTAAACTTCTTAACCATGTTTTTTTCAGCCCTGGAAACGGTCATCTGTGAAACCCCCAGCTCTTCTGCTATAGCTGATTGGCTTTTATTGTTTAGAAATCGTTCTTTGAAAATATGTTTATATTGGTCATTGAAAGTCGCCATAACCTTTTCAATTATTTCACCCAGTTCGATTCTGTCGTATCCAACTTCATCGAAACCAGTGTATTTTTCCAGATACGCGCTCTCTCCGTCTTCTCCGGCATCCTCAAAGGTTCTGTCCAGAGAATAGGTACCATAAGCCTGGGCACTGTCCAGTGCCTCTATTATTTGATCCTCCGGAAGTCCCGTCGCCTCCGCAAGTTCGGGAATTGTGGGCTGTCTCTGGAGATCTGCCGCCAGGCTTTCCTTTGTTTCCTGAACCTTGGCAGCAATCTCCTTTAACCTTCTTGGAACTTTCAGAGACCATTGTTTGTCCCTGAAGTATTTTTTTATTTCACCTAATATGGTGGGCGTTGCAAATGTGCTGAATTCGAAGCCTTTATCAGGATCGAATCGCTCTACCGCCTGAACCAAAGCCAATGCGCCTACCTGATATAGGTCATCGTATTCCACTCCCTTACCCAAGTATTTTCGGATAAGGATGTCCACCATATAGAGGTATTTCTCTACGATTTCGTTTCGCTTTTCTACCGAGGGATCTTTCTTATATTCTTGAAATAAATCCCTATCCATCATATGCTCTTTACCATTTCAATGTACTTATGGCCTGATTCGTCTTTCCCTATACTGACTTGATTCATTAGTGAGTGAAGAAGAATCATTCCCAGATCCCCCTCCTGTGGGCAGTTTTGGCATTGCTGACTCATTTTTTCCAAAGTATGCTTATCGCAACCATCTATTACTTTTACGCTAAACGAGCCTTGACCGACGGTGTACTCAATTTCATACCTTTCGCTATAGCCTTCGTTTCCGTGGCATGAAATATTCTTACACGCTTCTACTACTGCTATTTTTATGTCCTCTGCCTGCTCCACATCAAAGCCCGCCTGCGCAGCTATAGAGCTGGTGGCGAGCCTTATCATGGTCATATATTCCGGTTTACCCGGGATGGTGAATTTTAGGTTGTCCATTTTTTCCTCCAATATGGATTAGATTTTTAATTGTTCTCCTTTTTCACCGGATGCAGAATCAGCGCTTTCTTCCAAGTCTTCTTCGCCTTCTTTTATGGCCTTTGCCATTGCGACTATCTTAGTTTCGCCCTCTGCCTTCATTATCTTTACGCCCTGTGTTGCACGACCTAAAACTGAAACTTCCTTGGCCCTAATTCTGATGATTATTCCATCTGAATTAATAAGAAATACTTCATCGTTTTCGTCTACGACCATAGCACCAATCAGGTTTCCTGTCTTCTTGAATTTGGCTTTGTCATAGGTCAGAAGTCCCTTTCCTCCACGGGCCTGAATCTTATAGTCTTCAACAGGGGTACGTTTTCCGTAGCCGTTCTCAGTTACAACCAGGAGCTGCTGCTTAGGTTCAACCAGTTCCATAGCTACAACTTCATCATCTTTTTCAAGTTTAATCGCCCTCACTCCTCCGGCGATTCTTCCCATAGGTCTTACATCCTTCTCTGAGAAGCTGATGCATTTTCCTTTCTTTGTTACGATGATGATATTGTTTTCTCCAGTGCTTTCTTTGATGCCGATAAGCTCATCGTCGTCCTTTAGGTTAATTGCGATTAACCCTGTAGAACGCTTGGTATCGAACTCATCCATAGATGTCTTCTTTATGTGTCCATGCTTGGTTACGGCTATCAAGTATCTTTCAGGTGAGAAATCCTTTACAGGAATTACTGCCGTGATTCTCTCTCTCTGGAGCATATTGAGGAAGTTTATTGCAGGTGTTCCTCGGGCTGTTCTGCTGGCTTCCGGAACTTCGTAAGCCTTTAATTTATGGGCTTTTCCGGTGTTGGTGAAGAACATCAGATAATCGTGAGTGGAGGTCATTACCAGATCTTTTACAAAGTCATTTTCTCTGGTTGTGATTCCGGTGATTCCCTTTCCTCCACGCTTCTGCGCCTTATACGTATCTGCCGGTACTCTCTTTATATACCCCAGATGTGTTAGGGTTATAGCTACTTTCTCTTCTTCTACCAGATCTTCCTCATCCAATTCGCCTTCATCTCTAACGATCTTGGTGCGACGTTTATCACCATATTTCTTTTTGACTTCCAGGAGTTCATCCTTTATTACTCCCATGAGAAGCTTTTCATCACTAAGGATTGATTTGTAATAGGTGATTTTCTTCATGAGTTCATCGTACTCAGCGTCGATCTTCTCACGTTCCAAGCCTTGGAGCCTTCTTAACTGCATTTCCAAAATGGCTTGGGCCTGAATCTCCGATAGTCCGAACTTCGCCATCAATCTTTCCTTGGCGTCGTTATATGACTCCCTGATTGTCTTTATTACTTCATCGATATTGTCGAGGGCTATACGCAATCCTTCCAATATGTGGGCTCTGGCTTCTGCCTTATTTAAATCATACTGGGTGCGTCTGGTTACAACATCCCTTTGATGTTTCAGGTATTCAACCAAAAAGTCCTTTAATGTGAGGAGCTTAGGCTGTCCGTCAACCAATGCAAGCATAATCATGCTGACGGAATCCTGGAGCTGTGTATGTTTATAGAATCTGTTTAGGGTAATCTGCGGATTGGCATCTCTTTTAAGTTCGATTACTATTCTGATGCCTTCTCTATTTGATTCGTCTCTAATTGCGGAAACGCCGTCAACCTTCTTTTCCTTTACGAGCTCGGCCATCTTTTCTATGAGACGTGCCTTGTTTACCATGTATGGGATTTCGGTTATTACGATTTGAGTCTTTCCGCCCTTTGTTTCTTCGATTTCGCAAACCGAACGAACCTTCACCTTGCCCTGACCTGTTTTATAGGCATCCTTCATGCCTGATTTTCCGAGGATCTGTGCTCCTGTCGGGAAATCAGGGCCTTTGACAATTTTCATGAGATCTTCAACGGTGCTTTCAGGTTCGTCTATAAGCTGGACTGTTGCATCTATAACTTCGCTTAGGTTATGAGGTGGAATGGATGTTGCCATACCAACTGCAATTCCGTTTGATCCATTTACCAAAAGCTGTGGAAAGCGAGCAGGAAGGACTACCGGTTCCTGTTCTTCTCCATCGAAGTTATCTCTAAAGTCCACCGTGTCCTTGTCAATGTCTCTAAGCATCTCCAAGGCAAATGGTGACATTCTGGCTTCTGTATATCTCTGTGCTGCAGCCCCGTCTCCATCTATTGATCCGAAGTTTCCATGGCCGTCAACCAGCATATATCTCATGGAGAAGTCCTGAGCCATTCTTACCATTGCATCGTAAATAGACGAGTCACCATGTGGATGGTATTTACCCATTACTTCACCCACGATACGTGCGGATTTCTTATGGGGTTTATCCGGTGTAACACCCAGATTTCCCATACCATAGAGAATTCTTCTATGTACAGGCTTAAGTCCGTCTCTTACATCCGGAAGGGCACGTCCTACGATTACGCTCATAGCGTAGTCGATATATGACTGCTTCATTTCGTTATATATTTCGTTTTGTTCTAATTTTGTGTCTTCAATTAGGTTCTTACCTAGGTTTTTATCCTTATCTGCCATTTCTGCCCCTCCTTTCTTAGATGTCTATTTCCGCACTTAGTGCATTCTCTTCAATAAAGGCTTTACGAGGTGGAACCTTATCGCCCATCAAAATCGTGAAAATCTCATCAGCCTTTGCTGCATCGTCTATTGTAATTTGTACTAATGTCCTATTGTTATAGTCCATAGTGGTTTCCCAAAGCTGGTGGAAATCCATTTCTCCCAGACCTTTGTATCTCTGTATATCAGCCTTGGTTTTCTTTTCGCTTAGCTTTTCCATCAGCTTATCCTGTTCCTGTTCGGAATAGGTATAATAGACATCCTTACCCTGTTTGGTCATGAATAGAGGCGGCTTGGCTGCATAGATATAACCACCTTCAATAAGTGGTGTCATATGACGGTAGAAGAATGTTAGAAGGAGGGTTCTGATATGAGCTCCGTCTACGTCAGCATCCGTCATTATTATTATCTTATGATATCTTAGTTTGCTCTCATCGAATTCATTTCCGATTCCGCAACCAAATGCGGTGATCATATTTTTGATTTCCTCGGAATTCAGAATCTTATCGAGCCTTGCTTTTTCAACGTTTAGAATCTTACCCCTTAAAGGAAGTACCGCCTGACGTATTCTGTCTCTTCCCTGCTTGGCGGATCCACCTGCGGAGTCACCCTCTACGATGAATATTTCGGAAAGCTTAGGATCCTTCTCTGAACAGTCAGCTAATTTTCCAGGTAGTGAATTACTTCCTAAAACATCGGTCTTTCTAACTGTTTCCCTGGCCTTACGAGCTGCTTCCCTAGCTCTGGATGCCTGGAGACACTTATCTATAATGGCCTTTGCTTCCTTTGGATGCTCTTCCAGATATGCTGTTAGATTATCGTTTGTTGCAGTTTCAACAAAGCCTCTAACCTCTGAAGTTCCAAGCTTTATCTTTGTCTGTGATTCAAACTGAGGTCTCTCCAGCTTAACGGATACTATTCCGGTTAGTCCTTCTCTTACGTCGTCACCTGTTAAGGCCGCATCCTTTTCCTTTAGGAATTTATTCTTTCTGGCATAATCATTAATACAGCGTGTTATTGCTGATCTAAAACCTGCCAGGTGTGTACCGCCTTCAATGGTATTGATATTGTTTGCATATGTAAGCACCAGTTCGCTATAAGCATCCGTATACTGCATAGCAACTTCAACTTCCATATTGTTTTTCTTTGATACTTCAAAGTGGATTACATCCTTATGAAGTGGTTCCTTATTTTTATTTAGGAACTCAACATATTCCTTAAGGCCACCCTCAAAGTAGAATGTTTCCTTTTTCTTCTTTCCTTCACGCTCATCAGAAACGGTTATTTTTAGTCCTTTATTAAGGAATGCCATTTCCCTGAACCTCTGCATCAAGGTTCCATAATCGAAATTGGTGTCTTCAAAGATTTCTTTATCAGGCCAAAAGGTCGATTTTGTTCCTGTACCCTTTGCAGAATCAACAATTTCAAGGGGTGTTTGTGATTCACCTCTTATATATTCCTGGCGATATAGGTTTCCGTTTCTTTTTACCTCTACCACCATTCTCTCTGATAATGCATTTACAACGGATGCGCCTACACCGTGGAGACCACCTGATACCTTGTATCCACCGCCACCGAATTTACCACCGGCGTTAAGCTTAGTGTGAATTATTTCAACACCGGACATGCCGTATTCCTCGTTTATATCTACCGGCATACCACGTCCATTATCTTCGACTGTAATTGAACCGTCAGCATTAATAATGACAGTAATCTTATCGCAAAAACCTGCCAATGCTTCGTCAACACTGTTGTCTACTACTTCATAAACCAAGTGATGAAGTCCGCTGGGACCGGTTGATCCGATATACATACCGGGACTTTTTCTTACCGGTTCCAAACCCTCCAAAACTTGGAGCTGCGCAGTAGTATATTGACTTCCTGCGTTTTGTTTATCTGCGCTCATTTTAACCCCGCTTTCCTTTTGTTATTATATTTCTTTAATTATTACCATTATTTATATTTATTTGTTCGATGATTCGTTAATGCTTTTATTTCAAGTCATAAATAAAAATATAACTTCTCTGTAAACAAAAAAATACTTTGAAAGTTATATTATTTTTTGGAAAATTACCACAAACATTCCTTTTTTGTTGATATTTCAATACTCCCAAGATGTTGTGATACTTCATCTACCCAATTATTATACATTAAATTTCGTTTTTTAGCAAGTTTTTTTGATTTTTTATATAATTATCAAAAATTAATAAAAAATCGCTCTATGGCGATTTTTTTGCGTTAATATTTTATAAATTTCCCCTTACTATCCCCTTACTTTTACCTTACAATATTAACAGAACCATTGGAAACACTATATATTGTTGCCTTTTCTATTCTTCCAAGAACACTCTTATCTATGTCTGTTGTTGTAATGAATAGTTGATTTTTACTCAGAGTTTTTATTAAAAATTCCTGTCTCTTTAAATCCAATTCACTCATAACATCATCCAATAATAAAATTGCGTCCTCTTCTGTTTCTTCTTTTATCAATGATAGTTCTGCTAATTTTAATGATAATGCGCAGGTTCTTTGTTGTCCCTGTGATCCAAAACTTCTCATATCTATCCCGTTTACGAAAAATCCTAAATCGTCTCTGTGGGGTCCTACAGATGTTGTTCTATTCTCTATGTCTTTTTCTCTTTTTTCCTTTAACTTTCCAAAAATAATATCTTCTTCGACATTTGGTTCATATTTTATAGCTATATTTTCCTCACCGTCTGTAATACCATTATGTATTTCTGAACTTATCTCACTCAATTTTTTTACAAAACTTCTTCTGTATTTTATAATATTTGATCCGTAATTAACAATTTGTTCATCCCAAATATCAAGCATATCTAAATTTATATCTTTTTCCTTTAAATAGTTATTTCTTTGCTTTAATGCCCTTCTATAATTTGAATAATTATCATAATATGAAGGAGATATTTGGCATAATTCTCTATCAAGAAACCTTCTTCTTTTCTCCGGCTCTTCTTTTACTAATTTTAAATCTTCCGGAGAAAAAATAACAATTAGTATATTTTTTATTAGTTCAGACGTCTTATATAGGTTCTTTTTGTCCTTTTTTATTCTTTTTATAACAGAATTACTACCTTTTTTCTCTAATTCTATTTCTACTTCAATATTAAAGTCGTTTTTTTCCGCAAAAACCTTAATAAAAGACGCATTTTTATCAAATTTTATTAATTCTCTATCATTGGGAGTTCTAAATGATTTACCCATTGAAGAAATATAAATAGCTTCAATGAGATTGGTTTTTCCCTGGGCATTATGACCCATAATAAGATTAACCCCTTCATCGAAGCTTAAATTTAAATAATCGTAGTTTCTATAATTCTTTAATTCAATATTTTTTATCTTCATATCCTTACAGGAAGAACTAAGTAGGTGTAATTATCTCCATCTACAGGAGTTATCACACAAGGAGTGATAGGTGTATTCATATTTAAAATTAATTCTTCATCGTTAATAACCTTTAATACATCTATCATATATCTAGCATTAAATCCAATATTTATATTATCTCCATCTTTATCTATAAGAACATCTTCTATAGATCCACCTTCTTCTGAATTAGAGCTAACTGTTAGTATTCTATCATTTGCGCTTATTTTTATTAGATTATTCTTACCTTCTGTCATGATAGATGCTCTTTCTATAGCATTTATCAATTCTTCTTTCATTACTTTTATTTTTATAGGTGAATCTTTAGGAATAATGTCATTATACTTAATAAACTCTCCTGCTATCATTCTTAAAGAAATTTTTGCATCATCTATTTTTATAAGAATACCCTTGTCATCATATACAAATTCTACTTCTTCACTATCAACTTCTGAGAAAATCTTATTTACTTCGTTTATTAACCTGGAAGAAATAATAAATTTATCCTCTTTTTCTGTTTTTGTTTCCTCTTTATTGATTGCCATTCTAAATCCATCAATAGCAACTGTTTTAATTTGATTTTTTGATAGCTCTATTAAAACTCCGGAAAGAACACCCTTTGTCTGATCGATACTTGCAGCAAATGAGGTGTTTTTTATCATTTTGGAAAGTTTGTCTTTTTCTAATATTACAACTTCCTTGTTTGAATCATCCGTTTTTATTACAGGAAACTCGCTTCCTTCCATTCCAACTATAGAAGCATTGGAGTTTCTACATTTAACATTTATATTACTTATATCTGATGATATTTCTATGTCGTCATTTGGTAACTTTCTTATAAGATCACTAAATATCTTATATGGAACAACTATATTTCCATCTTCTTTACCTTCTACTTCCATAGAAATCTCTATAGTTATATCCATATCGGAAGATGTCATTTTTAATTTGTTTCCCTCTAATTCCATCAAAAATCCTTTTAATGTAGGAATTGTTGTTCTAACACTAACAGCTTTAGAAATAATATTTAACTTTTTTATTAATTCCTGCTGATTACAAACAAATTTCATAATTTAATCCTCCGCCATCTTCTTTATATATAATTTAATATAATAATATTTGTAATAAGTACTGTGGATAATGTGGATAAGTCTTTTAATAATTCAAAAATGCCACTTTTTTATCCTT
Organism: uncultured Eubacteriales bacterium; assembly: GCA_902797405.1. Classification (GTDB taxonomy): domain Bacteria; phylum Bacillota; class Clostridia; order Peptostreptococcales; family Anaerovoracaceae; genus Eubacterium_B. The sequence continues at coordinate 11,060 of CADBSP010000155.1, forward strand.
ATTTTTGCTTTTAATAATCGATTTTCTTATGTTAATTATTCTATAAAAGGCTTATACTTTCTTTTATTTCTTTAATTGTTTCTCTTAAGCTATCGTCTATAGAAATCTCTTCCTCTATCTTATCACATGCATGCTTTACTGTAGAATAATGTTTATTTCCAAAAATACTACCTATTCTTGGTAAGGAATAATCAGTCATTGTTCTGCAAAGAAACATTGCAACCTGTCTAGGATAAGCAAAATCGGCTCTTCTGGAAGATGAATCTATATCGGAAACCTTGATATTATAGTATTTCGCAACTGCAGATTTAATTTTCTGTGGAGTTACGCTGCTTCCGTCCTTTACAATATCTTTAAGAAGCATTTTTGCAAAAGGAAGAGACGGTTTTTGGCCAACTTCTCTGGAAATATTAACTACTGTTGTGAAATAACCTTCTAGTGTTCTTATATTATCTTTATTTTTATCAGCTATAAACTCTATTACTTCCTTTATCTCATCGCTCATCTCAATATTCATAAGTTCTGCCTTTTTTTGAAGGATAGCGACTCTCATTTCGTAATCCGGAGCATATACTCCTACGGTTGTATTCATTAAAAATCTTGATTTTAAACGTTCATCAAAAGAAGATAATTCGCTTGGGGAACGATCTCCAGATACTATTATCTGCTTATTATCCTGAAGAAGTGAATCAAATGTAAAGAAGAATTCGTCCTGCGTTTTTACTTTGTCTTCCAAAAATTGAATATCGTCTATTAGAAGAACATCAGCCTTTCTATACTTATCTTTAAATTCATACTGCTTTTTGGTCTGAAGAGATTTAATAAAGTCGTTGGTAAAAGTCTCTGCGGATACGTAAAGAACCTTAATATCCTGGTTATTCTCCAAAAGATAAATACCTATTGCATTCAAAAGATGAGTTTTACCCAGACCGGAATTTCCGTAAACAAAAAGGGGATTGTAAACATCCGAAGGGGAATCTGCAACAGCCTTACAAACAGCAGCTGCTACATTATTACAATCTCCAACAATGAAATTATCGAATGTTAAGTTAGGATCAAACATCCTCATATCCCTGAATATAGGGTCACTAAAAGAAGTGAATGAAGGGGCTTCATCATCCGTTAACACTCGAGGCTTTTCTCTGTATTCCGAAGAATTTTTGATTACTACCTTATATTCCTGATTTAAAATACTTGTAAAGGCTTCTGCAAAAAGGTGTGAATAGCGTCGTTTTACAACGTTTACAACCATTTCTTTTGAAGCTTCTAAATAGGCAATAGGTGGTTTTTCAGTTATTTCTTTTAATCGCACAGGGGATATAAATGTGCTGTAGGTTGGGCCATTTACCTTAGTTGAAATATAGGCAAGAACTTCGGCCCATAGTTCATTCTTATTATCCAAAGTTCTCTCCTTAAAATTTTATAGGGGTGAAACCTATTTTACAAAAGGATTTATCCTAAAGCAAGAGGAAATATAAGGAAAATTATTAAAAGTTATACGTATAGTTATCCACATATAAGGATAACTTTATCCACAATAAAGAAAAGATTAAGAAAAATCAACAAAAAATAAAGAATTTGTTGACATAACTATGGATAATATTATAGAATAACTGCGTATGTGCAGTTGAAATTTAGACTGCACCGAGGAAATTACAAAGATAGGAGGTAATTCGAAATGAAAAGAACTTTCCAGCCAAAGAATAGGCAGAGAATGAAGGAACATGGCTTCAGAAAAAGAATGAAGACAAAGAATGGCAGAAACGTTATTAAGAGAAGAAGACTTAAGGGAAGAAAGAGACTTTCTGCATAGTTTTTGCTTGGCAAATTTGGCAGTTTAATTGATTTATTCATGTTAAACGAAAAAATTCTTAGAAAAAAGGCGGACTTTGATAGAATTTATAAAAAGGGGAAGTCTGCCGGGGATAGGTATGTTGTGGTCTTTGTTAGGCCCAACGGGAGAGAGATTGTAAGAACAGCGTTTCTCGCCAGTAAAAAAGTTGGAAACAGCGTGGAGAGAAATCGCGCCAGACGCCTGATGAAAGAAAGCTATAGGCTTTCCCTTGCTAAAAGGCTGAAAGGTATTGACATAGTATTCATAGCAAGGAACACGATCAAAGACAAGAAACAAAAAGAGGTAGAGCGTTCTATGAACGCAGCATTGACAAAGGTCGGTATTCTTTAATTAAAGAAATGAGATATATTAGCAAACTTTTTAGCGGAATCATGATTTTGATGATACGTTTCTATCAAAAATTCATTTCTCCACTATTACCAAGTACATGTCGATATTATCCGACGTGCTCCACCTACTTCATCCAAGCCCTTCAAAAATACGGAGTTTTCAAGGGTAGTTTTTTGGGAATCAAGCGTATATTAAGATGTCACCCGGGAAGCCCCGGAGGTTACGACCCGTTGGTTTAACGGAGGATTTTTAGTTATGTTGAGCTTTTTAGCAAAGCCGTTCGGGTTAATACTACAGTTTTTGTATAGCATAATTGGAAGCTATGGTCTTTCTATTGTGATTCTTTCGGCTGTCATCAGATTGGCTATGTATCCTGTTTACAAGAAACAAATAGTCAGCACATCTGATATGTCCGAGTTCTCCAAGAAGAGCCAGGAAATCCAGAAAAAATATGCAAACGACAGGGAAATGATGAATCAAAAGATGGCAGAGCTCCAGAAGGAGACAGGATATAATCCTGCCAGCGGATGTCTTCCTATCTTGATTCAGATGGTAGTTATTTCAGGACTTTTCGTGCTCCTCAGATATCCACTCAATTATATCCAGGAAGAGAGCATGGTATTTGCAGTACATGAAAGTTTCCTTTGGATGAAGGACCTTAGTCAGCCTGATCCATGGATTCTGCCGATTCTTTCAGGTATAGCCACCTTCATTTCCTTTAATATGACTGCACAGAATCCGCTTAATGCAGGAGGCGCAAGCAACCCGACAACGAAGCTTATGAAATATGTTTTCCCGGTCATGATTATGTGGCTGGCACATTCATATCCTGCAGGTATTGCAATTTATTGGTTCATAAGCCAATTTGCACAGATCTTCTTTAACCTGAGATTTAACAAGCTAAGAAAAGAGATGCAAGAAGAAAAGGAAAAAGAAGAAAGAAAAGAAGCGAGAGCAAAGGAAAAAGCAAAGAAGGCTAAGAAACAAGCCTAAGAAAAAAGAAGGAAAGAAAACCTTTGAGGTAAAATAGAATATGAAGAAAAGACAAAATAGAATGCCCATCAGAAGGATGCCGGAAATGGAGGTTTTGGATTCTATAGAGAGATGGGGAAACGATGTAGAAACTGCAGTAAAACTCGCATTGGAAGAACTGAAGGCAGACATCGAAGAAGTTGAAGTTGAAGTCTTAGAAGAACCTTCCAGAGGATTCTTTGGAATCGGTGCTAAACTTGCAAAAGTAAAAGTAAGCAAAAAAGCAAAAGCTCTTCCCGAGGAAGAAATAATAGAAGCCCCAAAAAGAAAAGAAAGAGGCCCTATTAGAAAAGAAGAACTCACGGAAGAAGAAAAAGCAAGCTACGGAAATATAAAGAAGGAAAAAGAGTCCAAGGGTAATTCCGACAGAAGGAATAAGAAAAATCATCATAAGGATCACCAAAAGGACAATAAAAAAGAAAACCACAAAGATAATTTAGAAGAGAACCTAACCGAGAATAAAAAAGAAGAAGCAATAACACCTGCAGTAGACAGGGCAAGTCTTGCTTTGATAGAAGAAAATAATGAAGGCTTGGTATTCCTTCAGAATATAAGCAAGGAGATGGGTCTGGATATCAATATCGAAGGAAGAACGGACGGAAAAGATATGTTCTTCTTTATCGACGGAAAAGATTCAGGAACTATTATCGGTAAGCGTGGAGCCACACTTGATGCTATTCAGTATCTTACAAGCCTGGTGGTAAACAAGGAAGGAAATGAATACACCAGAGTAGTGGTAGATGCAGAAAACTATAGAGCAAAGAGAGAAAAATCTCTGGAGAAATTAGCTCTTCGATTAGCGGATAAGGTTGCGAGAACCAAACGCAGTTACAAACTGGAGCCTATGAACCCTTATGAAAGAAAAGTGATTCATGCTACTCTCCAAAACGATAAGAGAATAGTCACCAGAAGTGAGGGCCAGGATCCTTCTCGTCGCGTGATTATCGAAGTAAAATAAAGAGATGAAGAATGCTAAGGGCCACACCTTCCAATCAGGAGGTATGGCCTTTTTTCTCACTACAGTTTTGTTTTACAATAAACTCTTTTCATAGTAAGATAGAATTCATGGAAGACACAATCGTTGCAATAGCCAGTGCCGCAGGAGAAGGCGGAATAGGAATAATAAGAATAAGCGGAGAAAAATCAAAAGATATCCTTCGCGATATTTTTGTGCCCATCCTTCATAAAAAAGAAGATGAGAAATCTTTAGGTGAAGAGAAAAATAAAGATGTAGATAAAAACGAAATAAGTACATTTGATGATATTAATAATGCCAGGAAGCTTATTTACGGAAATATTGTTGACCCGGATAGTCAATCTATTATCGACGAAGTTCTGGCGGTCTACATGCCCTCCCCCGGGACTTATACGAAAGAAGACATCGTTGAGATAGATTGTCACGGTGGATCCACGACTCTGGCAAAAGTACTTCAACTTATAATAAGACGTGGCGCACGATTGGCAGAACCAGGGGAGTTCACAAAGAGGGCTTTCCTAAATGGAAGAATAGATCTTAGCCAGGCAGAGGCCGTGCTTGATGTCATTAATGCGAAGACCGATGATTCTCTGACTGTAGCAGTAAGGCAGCTCCAGGGTAAGTTCTCTGAAGAAATAAAAGAGCTTAGACGGAATTTAACCGATATCCTGGTGGACGTGGATGTTAATATCGACTATCCCGACGAGGACATAGAGGAGATAACATATAGAAGTTTAGAAGAAAGATTGGAAATAACCCTTTCACATATTAACGAGCTTTTATCAAGCGCAAAAACAGGGAAGATTCTAAGAGAAGGGTTAAAGGTCGCAATAGTTGGAAAACCAAATGCCGGCAAGTCATCCCTTCTAAATCTTTTGCTAAAGGAGTCCAGAGCTATAGTCACGGATATTCCGGGAACAACCAGGGATACCATAGAAGAGTTCGCAAATATCCGGGGAGTTCCTGTTAAACTGACGGATACCGCTGGAATTAGAGAGACCACAGACCAAATAGAGAAAATAGGAATCGAGAGATCCAAGCAAAGCCAGGAGGAATCGGACTTAACTATTTTAATGGTTGACCTTTCTGATGCAAAGGATGAGCTAGCTTTTGATGATGAGGTTAAGTCTCTAATTAAAAATGCAGTTCCTGAAAAAACAATTCTCCTATTTAATAAAAAAGATAAGATAGATGAAGAAACCAGCAAAAAGATAGAAGAAGAAATTGAAAAGCTTTCCAATAATGAGGGACAGCCCTTTGCTGAATACCTAAGCTGCTCCCTTCTTAATAATAATGATGACGTTAGGAGGATTGAAGACGCCATTTTTAGAATGTCAGGCTATGCACCTGTTGAAAAGAAGGAAAGTAAATCAAGAAGGGATTCTTCTGTTGTAACCAACGTACGCCATAGAGCGATGCTGGAATGTGCAGCAAAATCAATAGAGGACGGAATTGTCTCATTAAGGATGGGAGCGCCGCTGGAGCTGATAGAAATAGATGTTAGAAATGCCTACGAGCACCTGGGATTTATTACAGGTGACTCAGTACAGGATGACATAATAGATGAAATCTTTAGCAGATTTTGTTTGGGAAAATAAAAGAATTAAAAAGTGGAATTAAAATAGAAGAATAAAATGGAAAACTATTTAATGGGAGAATACGATATTGTTGTTATAGGCGCGGGTCATGCAGGATGCGAAGCAGCCCTTGCTTCCGCTCGCCTTGGAAACAAAACCATAATGTTTTCCATCAATCTGGAATCAATCGCCATGATGCCTTGCAATCCTGCTATTGGAGGAACCGGAAAAGGCCACCTGGTTAGAGAAATAGATGCCTTAGGTGGCGAGATGGGAATAAATATAGATAAGACATTTATCCAGAGCAGAATGCTTAATACTGCCAAGGGTCCTGCCGTTCATTCTCTAAGAGCCCAGGCGGATAAGGCCTGGTATCACAGGGAGATGAAAAAGACTATTGAAGCGCAGCCTAACCTTGACATAAAGCAGGATGAAATCGTTAAGCTCATGGTCGAGGATCAAAAGGTCATTGGCGTAATAACCAGGACAGGAGCATTTTATAAAGCAAAGGCAGTAATAATTGCAACGGGTACTTTTTTACGCGGTAAGATTTTTATTGGAGACAGCGTAACGCCAAGCGGACCAAACGGACTTGCGCCTGCAAATCTGCTTGCGGATGATTTAAAGAGCCTTGGACTGGAGCTTAGACGTTTTAAAACAGGAACGCCGGCGAGAGCCCTTGCGGATACCTTTGATTATTCCCAAATGACCGAACAAAAGGGAGATCCTGAAATAGTCCCCTTCTCTTTTATGAATGACAATTTGGAAAGAGAGCAAATATCATGCTGGTTAACATATACTAACGAAAAGACTCACGATGTTATAAGAGCCAACTTCCACCGCTCCGCCCTTTTCGGTGGACAAATAGAAGGAATCGGACCAAGGTATTGCCCTTCAATAGAAGATAAGGTAAATAGGTTTGCCGATAAGGAAAGACATCAACTTTTTGTCGAGCCAGAGGGTTTGGATACAAATGAAATGTATATCCAGGGAATGAGTTCCAGTCTTCCGGAGGATGTCCAAAGAGATTTTTATCATACGATAGCAGGACTCGAGAATATAACAATAACCCGACCTGCATATGCGATAGAATATGACTGCATAAATCCCCTCACCCTTAAACCCAGTTTGGAGAGCAAAGTAATCGAAGGACTTTTTTGCGCCGGACAGTTTAACGGAAGCTCCGGTTACGAAGAAGCCGCAGCGCAGGGATTAATGGCAGGAATAAATGCCTCAATGGAAATAAATGGAAAAGAACCGGTGGTCCTCGGAAGAAACGAGGCTTATATTGGCGTTCTAATCGACGATTTAGTGACTAAAGGTACCAATGAACCTTACAGAATAATGACCAGCAGAGCGGAATATAGGCTGCTTCTCCGCCAAGACAACGCTGACGACAGATTAACAGAGCTGTCTTATAGGGTTGGACTTGCGACTGAAGAGAGATATAAGAGATATATTTCAAAGAAAGAAGAAGTTCAAACTGAGAGAAAAAGATTGGAAGAAACTCTCGTAAAACCGGATGTGGCAAACAGCTTCCTGGATAAATTTGGAAGCGCCCCCCTCTCCAGAAGTATCAGTCTGGCTGAGCTTCTAAAGAGACCTGAGATTACTTATGAAAACATGGAAGAGATAGATGGTAATAGACCCTCCCTCTCCCATCACGCCAAAGCCCAGATTGCTGTAGAAATCAAGTATAGCGGCTATATAGAAAAGCAGAAAGAACAGGTTGAGAAGTTTAAGAAGATGGAAGGTAAAACGCTACCTGAAGATATTGACTATTTGAACCTGGAAGGACTTAGGATAGAAGCTGCGCAGAAATTGGACAGCATGAGACCAAGATCAATCGGGCAAGCATCCAGAATATCAGGTGTATCCCCTGCTGATATAAATGTCCTTCTGGTATATTTGGAAAAGAAGAGAAGAAATAATAAAGAAAGACAGGATGATTAAAGGATGAACAATAGTGCGGAAGGTCCAACTAAATATGAAACTCGTGAAACCGTTGAAATTACAGAGGTTTTGGATTCTTTTGGCATATCCTGCTCCCCTACCCAAGCTTTTCTTTTATGGTCATATATGAAGAAGGTTTTGGAATGGAACGAAAAGGTTAATTTAACTGCCATAAAGGATGAGAAGGAATTCATGGTGAAGCATTATGCCGATTCCCTAGTCCTTATAAATGAACCTATTTATTCAGAGGCCACGAAGATTATAGATGTTGGAACCGGCGGAGGATTTCCGGGCGTTCCCCTAGCTATAATGAATCCCGAAAAGGAATTCGTGCTACTGGATTCCTTGGATAAGCGCCTTAAAATAATCGATAATATTTGCGAAGTAATCGGCAAAGAAGACTCAGCGTCAAAAGTATCCAATGTCTCCACCCTTCACCAAAGGGCCGAAGACGCAGGCCAAAACCCCGCTTACAGAGAAACCTTTGATTTATGTGTGTCCAGAGCTGTGGCAGACCTATCGGTGCTTTCAGAATATTGTCTCCCCTTCGTTAAACCCGGAGGATATTTTGTTGCATATAAGAGCAGAAACATTGATGAGGAATTACTCAATGCAAAGAAAGCTATAAACTCCCTGGGAGGATCTACACAAGATATGATTATTAGGGAAACTCCTACGGGTCAAACACTTTTATTCATTAAGAAAATCAAATCAACCCCTTCTAAATATCCCCGCCGACCAGGCGAACCAAGACGAAAACCCTTATAACGTTTCACGTGAAACATTAGAGACTTCTCGAACGCCGTGCCTGGGCACATGTTTATATGTTCTTATCAAATGTTTCACGTGAAACTATTGGATATTGCAATAAACAAATGCCCGGCACTTGCTTCTCCAAAATTTGCAACAATAGTCAATAAAATTAAAGCACCTCCGTGGAGTTGTCACGGGGGCCCCATCCCCTGGTCAACTCCATACGAAGGTTTTTAATTTTATTGAATTGTTGTATAAATTTTCTCGAACGCCGTGCCTGGGCACATATTTATATGCTCTTATCAAATGTATCACGTGAAACTATTGGATATTGCTATAAACAAATGCCAGATACTTACTTCTCAAAACTTGCAACAGTTATCAATAAAACAAAAAGCACCTCCGTGGAGTTGTCACGGGGACCCATCCCCAGGTCAACTCTAAACGAAGGTTTTAATTTTATTGAATTGTTGAGTAAAATTTCTCGCGCGCCGCACCTGGGCACATGTTTATATGTTTTCACAAATGTTTCACGTGAAACAACTAATATAATAAATAATGTGGAAAACAGATATTATGTGATGTATAATGAAGAAGCAAACCTGTTATTGGGAAAGAGATTTATGAAGCGGAGGTGCAAAATTGGGAAAGGCTATAGCTATTTTTAACCAAAAGGGAGGCGTTGGAAAAACAACGACCAACATTAATCTGGGGGCTTGCCTGGCACTAAAAGGAAAAAAGATTCTTATCCTGGATATGGATCCTCAGGGGAATACCACCAGTGGCATAGGAATACAGAAGAAAACCCTGGATTACACCGTCTATGATCTTTTGATAGATGATGATTTCGATACAGATGCAGCGATTTTAGAGACTGCGGTTAAAGGATTGGATATTATACCTGCCAGCGTTGATTTGGCCGGTGCTGAAATAGAGCTCGTTAGAATAGAAGGAAGAGAGAGAAGGCTCAGAAGAGCAATTGATAAGGTCAGGGACAGATATGACTTTATATTCATAGACTGTCCGCCTTCCTTGGGACTCCTTACAATTAATGCTTTAACGGCGGTTGAAACAGTGCTCATTCCTATACAATGCGAATTCTACGCATTGGAAGGCGTGAGTCAGCTGGTTAATACGATTGAACTCGTAAGAAGCAATTTGAATCCCGGACTGGAAATAGAAGGTGTTGTTCTCAGTATGTTCGATGGAAGAACTAATCTTTCCGTTCAGGTAGTTCAGGAGGCAAAGAAGTATTTTGGTTCAAAGGTATATTCCACCATCATTCCGAGGAACGTCAGATTGGCCGAAGCTCCGAGCTATGGAATGCCAATTATTCAATACGATCCTAAATCCAAGGGTGCGGAAGCCTATGTGGAATTTGCTAAAGAATTTCTGGAGAGAGAGGGCGAATAATGGCTAAGGATCCGAAGAAAAGAGGATTGGGAATGGGGCTTGGGGCCTTGTTTGAAAACAGCAATCCGGTAGAAATCACCCCTGCAGTAAGGGAAAAATCTCCTTCTAATAAAAAGTCCCAGAAAGAAGCATCAAAGGACGATTTGGGAGAAAATGCCATTTTATACATAGGACTAAACGATATAAAGCCTAATGCCAATCAACCGAGGAAAAACTTTGATGAGGAGAAGATAGAGGACCTTGCTAATTCAATATTGGAGCATGGTATTATTCAACCCATCATCGTCAGAAAGGCTAAGGTTGGCTATGAGATAGTTGCGGGGGAAAGAAGATTTAGGGCAGCCAGAAAGGCTAAATTGAAAAAGGTTCCTTGCATCGTCAGAGATTTTTCTGACGAGGAAAATATGCTTATAGCTATTATCGAAAATATGCAGAGAGAGGATCTGGATCCTATTGAAGAGGCAGAAGGTATCAATCAAATGATAGAAACCTTCAATCTCACCCAGGAACAGGTATCCAAAAGCATCGGAAAATCCAGGCCGCATATAAGCAATACCTTGAGACTTCTTACTCTTTCCGATGAAATAAAAGAGATGCTTTCCAGGGGAGAAATATCCCCGGGCCATGCTAGAGCAATATTATCGGTTAATGGCGATGGAAAACGACTGGCTCTTGCAAAGAAGATAGTTGAAGAGGGGCTTTCTGTCAGGGAGGCAGAAAAGATTTCCTCAGGGAAAGCGGTTAAGAAAACCAGGCCCAAGCCCAGGCCAAAGAACAAGGAAATAGCATGGGTTGAAGAAGAATTAAAGGAAATACTCGGCACGAAGGTGAACATAGTGGCAAGCAAAAAAGGAGGAACCATCGAGCTGGAGTACTATAGTGTCGAAGAGTTAAACCGGTTGATAGACATATTAAGAATGCTGAAATAGCTCTTTAGGGAAAGGGCTAGAAACGCGGTCTTTGATGGGAAAATTTGCCATAGGCATTGAGATTGATAGGCCAGACCTGCGCAGCACTAAAAACAAATAATTAAGGAAAAATAGCGGATAGTATGATATAATATTATGCGCTATTTTTTTGTAGCAGGTGGGTAAATAAGAATTATGAGTATTGAGAAATATATATCATCTAATATACCTCTTCCGGTTTGCGCTGTAAGCTCAACAGGAAAGATCCTCGGAGCAAATAACAAAATCGAAGAAGTGTTTCTCTATAAAAATATAGAGGATGCGGATTTGTTTGCTTTGACAGGAATAAGAACAAAGGAATTGTTCAGCCGTGAAGCAAAGGCTTCGGAAGGGGAGCAGATAATCATAGAGAGAAACGGACACAAGTTCAATGTCGTTTCTGAAATAATAGAATGCGAAGGGGACTGCGATAAAGTAGATAAAGAAGCGGAGGAGCCAAATCAAATTGCCCTTATCTATTTCTATGATGTTACAAGGTACGAGGAATTAAAATCCAAATACGAAGAAGAAAAGGTCTGCGTGGCCAAGATAAATATAGATAACTACGATCAGTTTAACGATGCGGTGTCTCCGGAAAACGGAATGGCCATAACCACGGAAGTCAATAAGATGATACGCAAGTGGGCGCAGGACATAGAGGGATCTGTCGATAAAATAAAGGAATCCCAATACGTAGTTCACTTCCATCAAAAATATCTGGACGGTCTGATGGCAGGAAAGTTTGAACTATTAGACCAGGTAAGAGCCCTGGAGACCAGCGTTGACTTCCCGTTAAGCCTTAGCATGGGAATAGGCGTCGGAGGAGACGACCTTTCGGAAACTGCCAACTTTGCTGCAGGCGCTATGGACTTGGCACTAGGACGAGGCGGAGATCAGGCGGTAGTAAAGAATGAAAGCCGAATCCAATACTACGGAGGAAAGACCCAATCGGTAGAAAAGAGCAATAAGGGAAAATCCAGAGTGGTCGGCCATGCGCTGAAAAAACTGATGGAGGAATCAAAGACCGTCCTCATCATGGGTCATAAACACGGAGATATAGACTGCTTCGGTTCTTCTCTGGGAATATACAGAATGTGTATCGCATGTAAAACCGATGCGCATATAGTTATAGAAGAGGTGCCGGAATCTCTAAAGGCCTTCTACCAGCAGGTGGAGGAAGCGGGAAACTATAGCCTGATAAAAGCGGATAAGGCAAAGAACCTTGCTAAGGACAATGCGCTTGTAGTAGTTTTGGACACACATAGACCCAGCTATGTAGAAGCACCCGAACTCCTGGAAATAGCCGATAAGGTGGTGGTAATCGACCATCATAGAAGGGCGGAGGAAACAATTGAAAATCCAACGCTGGCATATATCGAAAGCTATGCTTCTTCGACAGCAGAGCTAGTTACGGAGATTTTGCAATACATTCTAAACAGGAAGATATTGATAAGGCTGGAAGCGGAAGCTTTGCTGGCCGGGATGACGATAGATACAAACAGATTCGCGGTTAAGACGGGAGTCAGAACCTTTGAAGCCGCAGCATGGCTTAGAAGATCAGGAGCTGACACTGCAGAGGTAAAGAGATTCTTCCAGATGAAACCGGAGACCTTTAAGATAAAAGCAAAGGCGATAGCTAACGCGGAATTCCTACCGTCAGGAATAGCAACCGCGATCTGCGAAGGTATGCATCACGACGTCCAGGTAATCAATGCCCAGGTTGCAGACGAGCTATTGGACATCAAAGGGATCAAGGCGACCTTTGTTGCAGGAAAGAACAAAAATGGAATTACATGCGTAAGCGCACGCTCCTTAGGAGATGTGAATGTGCAGGTTATTTTGGAGAGATTCGGCGGCGGCGGACACCTTAATGTGGCGGGAGCCCAGGTGAATGATGAGCCGGAAGAAATAATTAAAAAAATCTTGGAAGAAATAGAAGAAGGTGAAAAATAGTGATAGTAATATTAAAACAGGATGTTCCGGGAACAGGAAAAGCAGGAGAAGTAGTTAAGGTAAGCGACGGATTTGCCAGAAATATGCTGATTCCAAGAGGTATGGCATTAGAGGCAACTGAAGGGAACGTTAGAAATCTGGAAAAACAGCAAGAACTCCAGAGGAAAAAAGCGGCTGACAGCAAAGCTCACGCACAGGCACAGGCCGAGGATTTAAAAACAAAGAAAGTTGTAATTAAAGCAAAGGCAGGCGAAGGCGGCAGACTCTTCGGTGCAATTACCAGCAAAGACGTTTCTGAGGCAATTAAGAGCCAGCTTGGTATGGACGTGGATAAAAAGAAAATCGAATTGGAAAACCCAATTAAAAATATCGGAACCTACGAAGCTGTGATAAAACTATACCCAGAAGTAAAAGGTAGTTTGAAGGTAGAAGTGGAGGCTGAATAATGCCGGAAAGAATTCCACCACACAATAAAGAGGCGGAGCAATCTGCACTTGGAGCAGCCCTGGTTAGCAAAGAAGCCCTCTCCGACATAATACAAATACTTAAGCCGGAGGACTTTTACGATTCTGCACACAAAGAAATATATACCGTGATGCGGGAACTTTATAGGGATGATAAAAATGTTGATATCATCACGGTTAACGATGCCTTAAAAAAGAAAGGGAGTCTGGAAGCTGCAGGAGGAAGAGCATATATTGCGGATCTTCCAAACCTGGCGCCTTTAGCTATCAATGCCGCAGGATACGCGGAAATCGTTGCGGAGAAAGCGAGCCTAAGAGCGCTAATCACCGCAGCGGATGAGATAAAAGGATCCAGCTATGACGAAGGCGTCCCTGCAGGAGACATATTAGATAGAGCCGAACAGCGAATCTTTGATATTTCCCAGAGTCGTCAGCAGAACGACTACAGCCCGCTTAGAGACATTCTGGAAGAAAATATTGAGATGATAGATAAGGCATCAAAGCATGAGGGTGGTATAACAGGAATCACCACAGGATTCAGTAAACTGGACGAAATGACCAACGGACTTCAGAAATCCGACCTCATCATTTTGGCTGCGCGTCCCGCCATGGGAAAGAGTGCTTTTGCTCTCAATCTGGCCAGGAATGCAGCAAAGAAGGCAAATGCCAGCGTTCTAATATTCAACCTTGAAATGTCAAAGGCTCAGCTTGGCATGAGACTTCTTTCCATGGAGTCCAGCGTAAAAATCCAGAACATCCAAACAGGAAAAGTTGTTGGAGATGAATGGCAACACATATCATTGGCGGTGGACAGTCTATCAGCAGCAAAGATAGCGATTGATGACACTCCCGGAATCACGATTCTGGAAATGAAGAACAAATGCCGCAGAATGAAGAAGGAAAAAGGCCTGGACCTGGTCATCGTCGACTATCTGCAGCTTATGGACTTAGAGGGAAGGGTCGAAAACCGCCAGCAGGAGATAAGTAAGATAAGTAGATCCTTTAAGCTACTTGCCAGGGAGCTGGACTGCCCGGTGATTGTTCTATCGCAGCTATCCAGAGAACCTGAAAAGAGAAGTGACCACAGACCGATACCTGCCGATCTCAGAGACTCAGGATCTATCGAACAGGATGCGGATATTATCATGTTCCTCTATAGGGATGAGGTATACTTTGGAGAAGAAAGCACTGAAAAAGGAATCTGCGAAGTAAATATAGCAAAACACAGAAACGGGCCAACCGGAACGGTTAAGCTCACCTTTGTTGGAGACTATACCAGATTTGCAGAGGTTGCATTTAACGACTAAGAAGGAATATTATTTGCAAAGCTGCATTTAGCAATATTTAACAATTAGAAAAATCTAATACTGAATTATCCAGAAAGAATGAAATATATTAAATCAACCAGCAAAAACCCATATCTGGGTGACATACTGATAGAGAATTTCTTTATTTCGGAACTCATGCCTGACGCTCCGGGAGATTTCGTTAAGCTCTATTTCTATGCCAGGTTTTTGGCGGAGAGAGGTGAAAAGCTTTCACCTAAGGAAATAGGGGACCAACTTGGCATGACGGAAAACAGAATAATCGAAGCCTGGGATTACTGGGAAGAATGTGGAGCGATAAAGAAAAGATATATCGACGGAGAAGGAAGACTGGATTTCAGCGTTGAATTCCTTAATCTAAAAGAGCAGCTCTATGGAGATATGGATGATGAGATAGAGCCGGGTATGACAGGGTTTGGAGCGGATAGTACTGCATCCAGAAGCGCATTTGGAAATGACGCGCTGAAACAATTGATGGATCAGATTGAAAAGAAGCTCGCTAGACCACTGGGCGTCAATGAGCTTCAGACGGTTATATCCTGGGTTGAGGATATGAAGGCTCCTCCTGAGGTTGTTTTGCAAGGAGTTGACTATTCCATAGGAAAAGGTAAGAGCAGTTTCAATTACATGTCTGCTGTGATAGAGGCATGGATTGATCAGGGCCTGGACACTCAGGAAAAAGTTCAGCAATACATAGAGGAATACGACCAGAAATTTGTTAGATATAGAAGGGTGATGCAGTCCCTCGGTTTATCCAGAAATCCTACGGAAGAAGAAAAAAGAATCATGGACGTATGGTTCGACGATATGGGATATAAGATGGATAGAGTCCTGGAGGCGTGTAGCACAACTGCTGGTATAAGCAATCCAAACATCAAATATGTAAACACGGTGCTTTCAAATTGGAAGAAGGAAGCAACCAAGGACAACAGGGACATAAACGAAAAATTAAAGGTCACAAATACTGAACTAAAGGAATTCTACGATTACCTTAGGGAGAAAGCGGATAAGGAAGCCGAGGAGAGAAGACAAAAGGTATACCTGGAAGTTCCCGAAATAAAGACTATTGACGAAAATATGAGGGATATTGGAATTAGGCTCGCTAAATCTCTACTTAGTAGCGATGGAGAACAAGGCGCAGAGCTTAGTGCCAAGCTGGAGATGTTAAATGAGGATAGGGCAGTCGCGTTAGTTGAGAACGGATACGATGTCAACTATACCGATCCACAGTATCGCTGCACACGTTGTAATGATACGGGGCTTGCAGAGATGGGCGGTCCATGCGATTGTAGAGAATTACGCAGGGGAGAAGCGGAGATATGGCTAAAAACCAGAGATCAGATGGGCAGGTAAGAAGGCCCAATCGATGGAGGTTGGTATTCTATGGAATATTGGCGGTTCTTTTGATTGCTATTATCATAATTGTAAAGAATATAATCTCCCTTAAAATTGAAGAAGGAAAACTTAAAAAGCAGGAGCAGGAGCTGCAGGGAAAGAAGGAAGAACTCACTGCGGAGCTTCAGGGTGTAGATGAATTAGACTATATAGAAGAGCAGGCCAGAAAGCTTTTAAAGATGATTAAACCGGGAGAGATGCTCTTTATTTTGACAGGAGAAGACCCAAGACCCGAGGGCTCTAGTGGTCCCGTAACCATTGATCCGAGCCAGATTCCGCCACCTCCGGCACCGGCAACTCAGGAGGAGACGACAGAGTCCCAGGAAGTATATTACGAAGATGAGATTGTTTACACCGAAGAAGAAACAACGTCCGAGGAAGAGGTTACGGAAGGAGAACTCACGGAGGAGGAAGTCTCCGAAGAAACCGAGGGCGGTGAAGAGTACGAAACAGAAGAAGTGGCCGGAGAGGAATCTTGGGAGGAGTCCGCAGAAGAGGAGTATTCCGAGGATAGTGGATCCGATGAATAACCAGATAAAAGAGATAATTGTCGTCGAAGGAAGAGACGACACAAATGCAATAAA
>CADBSP010000156.1 GCA_902797405.1 uncultured Eubacteriales bacterium
GAGTTCGGTGTGGTGCTGGATGGCGTAGGCATGGCCATGCAGCCCCTCATAGGAACCTATTTTGGAGAAAAGAATCATTGTCTTATTAAGAGAGTCATGAAGTCCGGTGGGAAGGCAGCTATTATGGAAGGGGCAATTGCAACTCTATTCATCTGGATCTTTGCAAAACAGTTCTGCGGACTCTTTGGAATAACAGGAGGAGAGGCACTTAATCCGTCAATAGCAGCACTTCGAATCGTTGCCCTAGGGTTTATGTTCTGCAGTGTAGTGTCACTTACTACTTCCTATTACATGCTGATTGATCGTATAGGAATGGCAACATGCATCGCTTGTTTCCAGAACGGACTTCTGTATATAGTACTTCCCATACTTGGGTCATTAGCATTTGGATTAAATGGCATGTGGGCAGGCTTTGCCGTTGCCCCGGTGCTTACCCTTATATCAGCATACCTCTTTATCTTCCTACGTTTTGGGAGTGACAATTTCCCCTTCTTACTCAAGGATATGGAATCTGAGATTGTGGTATTGGATGACACTTTGACTCCAGAAACAGCCACAGCACTCTCCAAAGGCGTTGAACGAAGCTTCCTTTCTCATGATTACCCTAAAGAGGTTGCATCCCGCGCTTCTTTGTTTGTGGAAGAAACAGGGCTTACCATTCTGGAAATGAACAAAGGAGCCAAGAAGCCGATTCTAATGGAACTGTCTCTTTTCTTTGAACCGGATTCGACCCTCATAATAGAAAGAGACTCCGGAGTTCTGTTTGACCTCACCGATCCTGATGTTGCAATAAAAGGGCTGAGTAGTTTTGTCCTTAGCGGACTAATGAAGGCTGAGCAGGAGAAAGCTTATTTGGTAACCACAGGCTATAACCGAAATATGATTAGGTTTTCACGAGAAGTTTGATTTGGTGCTGCGGCCTCATTCAGGCCAGCTTCGACCATGGGCTATTCGAGAGTCCACCGGACTCTCTCATAAACGCCCATGCCCTGTCGGGTTCGAATCCCCAATACTCTTCTATATTAACAAAAGGACCACCTATGGTGGTCCCTTTGTCAAGTGGTGGAGCATAGGGGATTGCATATTGCTAACGCAATCTGCCGTCCTGCGCGCGGCCAAGCCGTGCTCGGACCAGAAGGCTCCACTGGAGCCTTCTGCCCTGTCGGGTTCGAATCCCCAATACTCTTCTATATTAACAAAAGGACCACCTATAGTGGTCCCTTTGTCAATTGGTGGAGCATAGGGGATTCGAACCCCTGACCTTTTGACTGCCAGTCAAACGCGCTCCCAACTGCGCCAATGCCCCGCATTGTTTTGGTGTCGATTTACATCAATCACGGAGACTATTCTACCACGGCATCGATAAAAAGTAAATCATTTTAAAGATAATTATAGAACAAAGACCAAATTCTCAATTATTTTCGATTGTATTTTCCGGGTTTTTCGATATTTCAGATTGCATTTAGCAGTACTTCAGATTGAGTTTGCTAGTATTTTAGATTAGTCATGTTTTGATGTTGAAACTGTGGTACAATAATAGTTTAGAATAGAACCTAAGTTTAGCAGATATTGTACTTGGATATAAAATAGTCATAATTATTGCCATTTTATAGATTTAGATACAGAGCGTCATTTAGATACAGAGCGTTATAAGGTGAGTTATAAGATGGTCGTGGATTAAGTTTAAGAACAAGCTATAGATTAGGTTGTAAACTTATTTATAAATCGAGTTGTAGATTAAGGAAGTTATTGTCAATGCAATTTATTAAGAAGTTATTTGCTCCGGTTGATATGACTGTGGGCGATCCGATTAAACAAATAATTCTGTTTGCAATACCGATGATTATCGGAAATTTTGCTCAGCAGTTATACAGCACCGTTGATTCTATCATAGTTGGACGATATGTTGGTGATAATGCCTTGGCAGCCGTTGGTAGTGCCGGGCCTATTATCAATTTGATGATAGTTCTATTTATTGGAATATCGATGGGTGCCAGCATCATGGTTTCGCAGTATTTCGGCGCCAGGAAGAAAGAAGAATTATCGCGCTCAATTGGCTGCTGTATTACTTTGACGGGTATGGCATCTGTCTTCATCATGGTGGTTGGAAGCTTGGTGGCCAGGCCACTGCTTAATCTTCTTGGAACACCTGAGGCTATTATTGATTGGTGCCATACGTATCTGCTGATTTTGTTCATCGGTGTTGGAGGAATGGGATTCTACAATATTCTGGGAGGTGTGCTGAGAGGACTCGGTGATTCCATGTCCGCACTTCTTTATCTCATCATCGCAACAATATTAAACATTATTTTAGACTTGCTATTTGTTGCAAAATTCAATATGGGAGTAGCCGGAGTTGCGCTGGCGACTGCCATAGCTCAGCTAATTTCTGCAGTTCTCACGTTTAGAAAACTGCTCTCCATGAGAGAATTGTTCGAGCTAAAAAAAGAATACTTAAAACCGGAAAGAGAGTATTCCGGAAGGCTGATTAAACTTGGACTCCCTTCTGGAATAACCCAGGCGATATTCTCATTATCTCTCATCGTGGTTCAGTCACTAACAAACACTTTTGGTGAGATGTGCATAGCAGCAAATGTTATAACCATGAGAGTGGATGGATTTGTGGTTCTGCCCGCCATCTCCTTTGGTACGGCCATGACAACATATGCCGGTCAAAACATAGGTGCGGGACGCATGGACCGAGTGACACAAGGGGCCAAAAGGGGAACGCTCTTTGCAATGGGAATAAGCGCTGTTCTCTCTTTGGTAATCATACTATTTGGAAAACACCTCATGGCTATTTTCACTAAAACCGATGAGCTAATTGATTTAAGCTATCACATTATGCTAATACTTGCAGTTGGTTATGTGATAATAGAAATAACGCAATGCCTGGGCGGTGTAATGCGTGGTGCTGGGGACACGGTCACTCCTATGTGGATATCAATTCTAAGTAGCGTTGTGTTTAGAGTTCCTGCGGCCTATCTCCTGGTACAGCTATCCAAGACACCGACCATGCCACAGGGTAATTTCTATATGATTTCCACGTCGCTTCTTTGCACATGGGTTTTAGGAGCAATGCTTACTTTAGGAGCGTATAAGCTGGGCAAATGGAAGAACAAGGCAATCATTAAAGACCCGGGGAAGGAAATAGCTTAACAGAGAAAGCTTGGAGATACAGACATAGATTAAAATGACTAAACCTACATTGCCACAACTATATATTTCCGGTATTAAGGTGGGCTTGCTTACCTTTGGTGGCGGTTATGCCATGCTTCCCATTTTGCAGAGAGAAGTGGTTGAAACGAGAAAGTGGAATACGGAAGAAGAAATTCTGGATTATTATTCCCTGGCACAATGCCTTCCCGGTATCATCATGGCAAACACCTTTGGTTTTATTGGACATAAACAAAGGGGGAGGCTTGGAGCTATAGTCTCAACCCTTGGCTCAATCACCCCTTCAATTATAATAATTACAATTATTGCGACCCTTTTAACCGCGTTTGCAGATTTGTCAGTTGTGCAGAATGCTTTTGCGGGAATCAGGGTATGCGTATGCGTTTTGATTTTCAATTCGATTTTGAAATTGTGGAAGAGTTCCGTAATTGATGTATTCACAGGAGTGCTGTTTGTTTTGGTCGCGCTGGGATCTCTTCTTTTGGATATAACACCGGTTGCGTTTGTTGTTTTAGCAGCTGTTTTAGGAATCGTAGTTTCAACCGCAGGGATATTCAAAGGTAAAAAAGAAGAAACCATCATATCCAATGAAAGAAACTCAAACCAGGACAAAAAAGCAAAAGGAGGCAAAGAATGATTTACTTACGCCTCTTTTGGGAGTTCTTAAAAATAGGGATGTTCACAGTTGGCGGAGGAATGGCAACACTCCCATTCCTTTATGACCTATCCAGTAAGACCGGATGGTTTACTGCTTCGCAAATTGCTGATATGCTTGCAGTTTCCGAATCAACCCCTGGCCCTATGGGAATAAATATGGCAACCTATGTTGGCTATACCGTTGGCGGACCCATAGGAGCCGTCATTGCATCCATTGGATTAATCCTTCCTGGCGCTATATTGGTTTTGATAATCATGACGGTTCTATCAAAGTTCAGGGACAACAAATACGTTGAAGGTGCCTTTTATGGACTAAGAGCAGCTTCCGTAGGTCTTATAGCTGCAGCAGGTCTTCTGGTAGCTAAGATTACTTTTCTCCAAAGCGGAGTATCAGCAAGTGAACTTGCTTCGCTAGGTGGCTCGGAAATACTTCCCAATATTATGGGCCTACTGAATTACAAGGCGATAATTCTGGCCACGGTATTGCTGGTTTTGACCAGAGTATTTGAACCAACGAGGAAACTTCACCCTGTGATTTTTATCGGAATATCTGCTGTTGTGGGCATAGTCTTTTCCTATGCCGGTCAGTGAGGTAGCATATGGCATTTACTCATTTACATGTACATACGGAATACAGCCTTCTGGATGGAATGTCCAGAATAAAGAAGGTCGTCAAAAGAGCGAGGGAACTGGGGATGACTTCTTTGGCTATTACCGACCATGGGAACATGTTCGGTGTAATTGATTTTTATAAGGAATGCCTTAAGCAGGATATAAAGCCTGTAATCGGCTGTGAGGTTTATATTGCTGCTCGCACCATGGAGGATAAAGACCCTGATTTGGACAGGCACCAAAACCATATGATTTTGTTGGCTGAGAATAATGAAGGCTATAAAAACCTCATCAAAATCGTATCCCAGGGATACGTTAGAGGTATGTATTATAAACCAAGGGTGGATAAATCGGTTCTCAGGAAATACAGTAGTGGTATCATTGCCACCTCTGCCTGTCTGGCAGGAAAGGTACAGCGACATTTAGTCAATCGCGATTATGAAGGAGCAAAGGCAGAGGCGATGGAGCTGGATGAAATCTTTGGTCATGGGAATTTCTTTTTGGAAATCCAGGACCAAGGGTTGGACGAGGAAGCGGCCATTAATCCGGAAATTATCAGGCTATCTAGGGAACTGGATATTCCGATGGTTGCAACAAACGACGTTCACTACATAAACAGAGAAGATGCAGAAGCTCATGATGTGCTTTTGGCAATCCAAACTGCAACGTCCCTGGATGATGAAAAGCGCATGCGGTTCCTCAACGACGAATTCTATTTGAAGAGCGAGGAGGAGATGAGAGCCATATTCGCGCACATCCCTGAAGCCTGCGACAATACACAGTTGATTGCAGACAGGTGCAACGTCAGCTTTTCTCTAGGAGAAGAATACCATTTGCCGGAGTACATTCCGCCTGAGGGAAAGACCAATCCCCAATACCTCAGAGAACTCACGGAAAAGGGACTGAAAAGTCGCTATGAGAACGTGACTGATCAGCTTATAGAGAGAATTAACTATGAACTTTCAGTTATAGAGACGATGGGCTTCGTGGAATACTTCCTGATAGTTTGGGATTTCATCGATTATGCCAAGAAACATGGTATAGTAGTTGGACCCGGACGAGGCTCCGGAGCAGGAAGCTTAGTCGCATATTGCTTGAGTATCACGGACATTGATCCAATCAAATACAATCTTATTTTCGAGAGGTTCCTAAATCCTGAAAGAATCTCCATGCCGGACTTTGATATCGATTTTTGTATCGAGAGACGAGGCGAGGTCATAGAATACGTGAGGGAGAAATACGGCTATGACAACGTTTCTCAGATTATTACCTTCGGTACGCTAAAAGCAAAACAGGCGATTAGGGACGTCGGACGCGCATATGGCATACCATATGGTGAATGTGATAGAGTGGCAAAGGCGGTGCCGAACGATCCGAAAATTACGCTGAACGAGGCACTAGCAGCAAGTCCCGATCTCTCCAATATGTATAATTCGGATGAGACTGTAAAGAAGATTATAGACATGGCCATGAAGATTGAAGGGGTTCCCAGGAACACATCCACCCACGCTGCGGGTGTCGTAATATCAAAGCTCCCCTTAGACGAATATGTGCCATTATATAACGGCGACAAAGGAGTTGCCACCCAGTTCAATATGACTACTATAGAAGAACTGGGGCTTCTAAAGATGGACTTCCTCGGTCTTAGAAACCTGACCGTAATTCGCGATGCATTGGAATTAATCAAAGACAATCATGGAATTGAAATAGATTTTTCGAGTATGAGTCTGGAGGATCCCGCAATCTATGAGATGATTTCGGAAGGCGATACAATAGGCGTCTTCCAATTGGAAAGTGGCGGGATGACCAGTTTCATGAAGAACCTAAAACCCAGCGGCTTTGAAGACGTAGTTGCAGGAATCGCTCTTTATCGACCCGGGCCGATGCAATCAATTCCAAAGTACATAGCGAACAAAAAGGATCCATCCAAGATTCAGTATGTCACACCTGAGCTTGCTCCTATATTAGACGTCACCTATGGGTGCCTAATCTACCAGGAGCAGGTAATGCAGATAGTTCGTGACCTGGCCGGTTATAGCTATGGAAGGTCCGACTTGGTGCGCCGCGCCATGAGTAAGAAAAAGCACGATATCATGATGGAGGAGAGGCATTTCTTCATATATGGTAAGACTGACGAACATGGCAATGTGGAGATACCGGGTTGCGTCAGAAATGGAATATCGGAAGCTGCAGCCAGCGACATCTTTGATCAAATGGAAAGCTTCGCGGAATACGCTTTTAACAAGAGCCACGCTGCGGCTTACGCTGTTGTTGCTTTCCAGACGGGATATCTAAAAAGGTATTATCCCTTGGAATTCATGGCTGCGCTTATGACGAGCGTAATCGGAAACTCCGACTCTGTGTCAAAGTATATTGGCTACTGCAGACAGAGGGGAATCGAAGTGCTTCCTCCGTCTATAGTTTCAAGCGACAAGAAATTTACCGTAGAGGATGGAAAAATACGCTTCGGTCTTTTGGCGTTAAAGGGTGTTGGAGAAAATGCTATTGACTCAATCCTGGAGAGCAGAAAACTGGTGGGTCCACCCAGCGACATATTTGACTTTGTCGCGGATATAGACACAAGGCATGTCAACAAAAAAGCCGTAGAGAGCTTTATTAAGTCCGGTGCCATGGACTGCCTTAATCCGAATAGGGCCGTGTATCTGGCGGTTTATGAAACCCTGATGGAAAGTGCGCAGAAGGCAAACAGGCAGAATGTTGACGGACAACTTTCGTTGTTCCAAATTGCGGAAGATGCAATGAATAGCGGTGACTCCAACTTCCGACTCCCGGATGTGGAGAATTTTAGCCCCGATGTGCTGCTCGCCATGGAAAAAGAGGTTACCGGAGTTTACATCACAGGTCATCCTTTAAACAATTATCTGGAACGGATAAGGGGAATTGCGACATTTGAATTAGGTGCACTATCCGAAATGGACGTTTCCGACGGAGATGACGAAGATGCGATGATAGAGTCAGAGGGACTAGTTGCAATAGATGGCACCGTCCTTCACGACGAGGATAAAGTCATCGTAGCAGGCATGATTACCGACAGACGAAGCCTGATAACCAAGAACAACAAAATGATGGAGTTCATCCAGTTCGAGGACATCACGGGAACCGGGGAAATAATCGTGTTCCCGAATACGTACGAAAAATACAGCGCTGAGCTTATGGATGACAAGGTTTTGATTATAAAAGGAAGACTTAACTTTAAAGAGGGTGAGCAGCCTAAGATAATCGCGGATTCTATCGTAAGCATAGATCATTGGGAGGAACCTGTTGGATCGATTAACCAGCCGGGAAGTCAGGTGGGAATCAGGCAGGAAAGTGCGCAGAGCAATCAGGCAGGAAGCAGTCAGGGAAACGCATCCACCAATCAGGAAGAGGGGAGGAAGAACAATCGAAACCAAGTGTCTTCTGATGCTGTGAAAATTAGAATCCCTGCTATGGGGAGCAGCGAGGGAGAAGCGTGTGCGCTTTCTGATGAAGATGTATTGGAGAAAATAAAAGAACTCATTGCCAGTTATCCCGGCAATGAGCAGGTTTTGATTTATAAGAGAGATGGAAAGATAATCGCAACCGGCGGCGGACCGGGCAAAGGTCCCGGAGTGAATCCAACTTTGGATTTTGCAGAAGAAGCAGCGCTGCTGGTCGGAAATGCTAATATAAAGATAAAAAGAATATCCAGGCATTAATTATCTATTTCTTAATTCTTACCCTTGGCATTTGTCTTTGACAGGAATTTTTCGTTGTCGATTATAAAGCGCTGGTGAATGCCTTCGCCGATTGGACCTGCTTCATCAAAGGCGTTTACCTTAAAGACCATACGCTTTCCGTCGACTTCTATTAATTCCGACTCACACCAAACCTTCATTCCTACAGGTGTTGCGGCGGTATGCTTTATATCTATCGAAATGCCCACCGTGCCTTGGCC
>CADBSP010000157.1 GCA_902797405.1 uncultured Eubacteriales bacterium
TAGTTGTGCTGAATGACGATGCTCTCCCTCCAAACACACCGGGCAAAACGCCACCAAAGACACCTGATGTTCCAAAGACAGGCGATGAGAGCAAGGCCGGCATGTGGATAGGCATTCTGGCAATCGCGGTACTTTTGGCAGTATTGGCAGCGTTGATTCGAATCCGCACCAAGAAATAGACAAAGATACTATGGATGTGCTATTTCCCCGATAGAAAGTGCAACAGCGAAAAAAATCCCAAAACAAAAAACAAAAGGGCGGTTCCTTCGGGAACCGCCTCTTATAATCTACATATACGTAATTCATCTGCCGCGCAAGCAACCTGTGTCTTTTTGTTATCTATCTGCCGCGCAAGTTGTTATCTATCTGCCGCGCAAGTAAACTGCTTTAGCCCTCAACCAACAATCCAAGGTTTCTCAGGGATTCACAAACCTTACCGAAGGTCTCGGCGTTTTGACAACCGATCCTGTGCATGTGAAGTCCTCCGGACAGGGTGCTAAGAGGTCTGTCTTCTCCGGACATTCTCTCGGCAAACAGTCTGACATCGAATTTGGTGCTGATGTCCAGTTTACCGGTAAGCTCTCCGTAAACAGCGTGGTCAATAGTAACATCAATGCATGTTGCACCACAATCAACAATTGCATTCAATTCCGTAGCCACACCTGAGGCATCATGCTTACATACGATAGTGCCAACAAAGGGGAAGGTGGCACGATCGTCGCCCATTATATATCCTCTGGATGTAGCCTCTATATAATGGCCACCTGCACGTAGAATCGAGATATCACCCACGATAATCTGCCTACTGACATCGAACATGGACGCCAGTGAAGAAGCTGTGAGAGGAGATCCCGCGGTTACCAATGCGCTTAAAATCGCATTTCTTCTTTCAGGAGCTGTCATGTTTTATCCTTTCTACTCAACCCGCCACGCTTTCGCCTGGAAGATGTTTATGATAGCACACCAAAAATGTGCACACTTATCTATTATTATAATAAAATGATAACTATGAAAAATCAAGTGTTTGTAGTATACTTTTATGTGGAAAATACAATAATGTACCTTTTTATAATTATGACCTGTAATTATTACAAAAAGATTAAAACTCGCAAAAAATAGGCTATAAAAATAGGTTATAAGAATTAGTTGTATTTTGGGTATAAATGAGTAATCAAATATCTATAATTTATTAATTAGAAGGATTTAAAGGAAGGAAAACAAAATGGCAATTGAAAACACAGCGGTAAATGAAGCATTGGAACAGATTAGACCTATTCTTCAGAGAGACGGAGGAGATATCGAACTTGTGGATATCGTGGATGACGTGGTTCAGGTTAGACTCCAGGGACATTGCGCAGGCTGCCCGGGAGCCAGAATGACTTTGACACACGTTGTACAGCAGATTCTGCAGCAGGCTTGCCCTGATTTAAAGGGAGTCGAGGCCGTCGAATAAGACTGCGCAGGTGCAGGAGCCAGGATGACTTTGACACACGTTGTTCAGCAGATTTTACAGCAGGCTTGCCCTGATTTAAAGGGAGTCGAGGCCGTCGAATAAGACTGCGCAGGTCCAGGCGCATTCAGAATTAGATTATGTTCCTGCCTAGCAGAAAACCATAAGGGAAGCGATTAATTTGTTGTAGTAAATGCGGTTAACCGGGAAGGATCTTGATATGGAGAAAAAAGACTACATAGGAATCGTGGAAAAGAATATGCAGGAGGAGATTGAGTTCCTGCAGAAACTGATTAGATTTAACAGTGAAGAAAGACCGGAGGAAAAGGGACCGAACGGCGAAGTTTACCCCTTCGGCAAGGGCGTTGCGGAAGCCTTGGATTTCACCTTGACAGAAGGTGAGAAAATGGGTTTTGTACCAAAGAACGTTGATTACTACGGAGGTCATCTGGACTGGGTAGCAAAGGCAGAAGAGGGTGAGACGCCTAAAACAATGGGAATTTTGGGCCACCTGGACGTAGTTCCTGCCGGTGGTGGCTGGAGCTTTGATGCCTATAGCGGAGAAGTTTCCGATGGATACATCTATGGTCGCGGAACCACCGATGACAAAGGCCCCGTCGTTGCTGCTCTCTTTGCTATGAAGGCACTGAAGGAGGCGGGCTATGAACCTGCATCCACCGTGCGCGTAATCCTTGGATGCGACGAGGAAACCAACTGGATCGGCATGGATAAGTATCTGGCCGCGGAAGGTGCTCCGGATTACGGATTCACTCCGGATGGTGACTTTCCCGTAATAAACGGTGAGAAGGGTATTGCCAATTTTGATATCATCAGGAAGCTTAATCCACCTGCAGCAAAGGGTCTGACCCTGAGAGCATTGGAAGGCGGATCGGCTAAGAATATGGTTCCTGAGAAGGCCAGAGCCCTTCTAAATTCAACCGAGAAGGGCGCCTACGATAAGATAAAAGAGAAACTGGATGACTTTAAAGCTACTCATCTGGTCATAAACGGAATTGAACCTGAAATCTCTGGTAAATTGGTGGGCAAGAGCTACGAAGTTTCCATCGTAGGTAAATCAGCTCACGGAGCACATCCGGAACTTGGCCTCAATGCGATTTCTATTCTGATGGAATTCCTGGGTGAACTGAATTTTGCAAACGAGGAAGTTAACGACACCATCGACTTCTATAACAAGCACATTGGTTACGATGTTTATGGTGAGAGAATCGGTTGCGAGCTGAGCGATGAAAAGAGTGGAAAGCTGACGTTTAACGTGGGACTTCTGGCCTTTGATAAAAAATCCATTACGTATACAGTGAACGTGAGATATCCGGTTACTTATACCGATGATGATTTCTATAAGGGCGTGATTGAGACTGCCGATAAGTATGACCTGGGAATAGTGAAATCCAGAAGCCAGGAGCCGATTTATTTCGATCCGGAATCCCCGATGATTAAGACTTTTATGGACATTTATCAGGAGAATACCGGCGACATGGAAAACGGACCGATTACAATTGGCGGCGGAACATATGCGCGTTCCATGAAGAATTGCGTGGCGTTCGGCGCTTTGTTCCCCGGGGATCCTGACCTGATGCATCAAAAGGATGAGCGCTTGGCATTAGATCGTCTGGAGACTATGACAAAGATTTATGCGGACGCCATTTTCAAACTCACGCAGCCTGATTTCAGCATGTAGCGCGGTAGCGATGCGTGTTGATAGCTAATCGTTAAACAGGTAAGGCCGGATTTCAGCATGTGGCATGTAGCGTGATAGTGATGCGTGTTGATGGCTAATCGTTAATATTTCAGCATGTGGCGGAAACAAGGAAGCGATATGAAGGAAATAATTATCCGGGATGAACGGGATACGGAGAAGTTCGGATTGGAACTGGCTGAGTCCCTTCGTCCCGGCGATGTCCTGGCGCTGGTTGGCGACCTTGGGACAGGAAAAACAACTCTAACAAAGTATATAGCAAAGGGGCTTGGAATAACCGAAAGGGTAACAAGCCCTACTTTTACTATTGTGAATGAATATAAAAATGGACGGCTACCGCTGTATCATTTTGATGCATATAGATTCGGAGGCCCGGATTTCGTTAAAGGATTGGGAGAAGAGACGCCAGAGGATGGTGTCTCAGCCGATGCTTTTTCTGAAGCGAAAGAATCCTTTTCAAATTCGAACGAGGTTTTCGAAAGCGGAATCGAGGAATACTTTTATAAGGATGGAATTTGCGTGGTTGAATGGGCGGAACTTATCGCAGAGATACTTCCGGCAGGAACAAAGTGCATCTTCATGGAGTACGGAGAAGAACCCGGCTCCCGAGTGTATCGCATCGAGTTTTAACAAGCGTAAGCATTTAAGCGCATAGAATTTCGGTGAGAGCATCTAAGCACATAGACTGCATGCGAGTGCAATAATGCAAGCGTAAGTTTTAGAATTAAGGACAATATTAGAATTAAGGACAGTAAATGTATATTTTGGGATTTGAAACAACAGGACCGATTGGCTCCGTGGCAATAATAGATTTAGATAAGGTCTCGCCTGATGGGTATTTGATGGGTGATGACGCTATTTGCATGAAAACAACGGATGAGCCCATGAGCCATCTGAAAAACGTGATGAGTCTGGCAAAGGAACTCCTGGAGGAGAAAGGGATTTCAACGTGTAAGGGGTTCAGCGGGGAGACTGTTTACGTGGATGAGGTAGATGCTGCTGAGAGTACTGATAGTCAACAACAGATCGCTGCAGTCGCTGCGTCGATTGGTCCGGGATCCTTTACCGGGATCAGAATCGGAGTGACGGAGGCGCGTGCGATGGCGCAGGCTCTGGGCGTACCTGCAATCTCGGTGCCGACCTTGGAAGTATTCAGAGAGCATACATTTGAAAAGGATCAAAGGTTGGAAAAGAAGGTGCCTGCCTTTGATAGAGAATGCGAAGGGACTAGATGTGACGATAGCAGCAGAGAATACGCTGGCGGTAGAGTTTGCGGTAGCGAATACGAAAAACCAGTTGTTGCAGCGATTCTAAATGCGCGGCGCGGCCAGGTATATGGAGCAATCTATGGACCGGAAGGAGACATAATAAAGGAACCCGGCCCATATATGCTGACAGACATATTGGAAATAACCGATAAATATCAAAATGTAGCTTTCTATGGGGATGGGGTAGACGCATACCAAACGCAATTAACGGAAGGCAGTAAAAATGAGTCTTTTTTAGTTGCAGAATCGAGACGTTACCAAACCGCTGACCTAGTAGTACTTATTGCAGCAAAGAAATACATGGCAGGTGATACAGTGGCTGCAGAGGAGCTCCTCCCGGACTATATGCGTCTGGCAGAAGCTGAACAGAAACTAAACGACGGCACCCTCCAAAAACTCCGCGAAGCCAAAATGGCTCGCATGCGCCACAAATAAAAAAGCGTAATGTGCCACTAACATAAGCGTACTGCGCCACAAACAAAAGCGTACACTATTGACATAATGTACGCTTTTGTTATATCATATCCTTGATAATTGAGAGGTGATTGCCATGACGTATGTAAACGCAACAGAAGTAAGAAAAAACTGGAGCGAAACTTGTGACAGTGTAGCCAGAGTGAGGCCCAGTATAATCAAACGAACCAGAGATGAAATGCTTTTGGCCAGTAAGAATGATGTGCTCGATATGCTGCGAGTATATGCTTTGAATGCAACGATTATCAAAGATAATGGTAGCGTTACAATATCCATGAATAACATGGACATTGTTGAAAATGCGGAAACAGAAGAGGAAGCAAAGCGCTTGTTGGCAAAGGCACTATTAGATTATGCAGAGGAGTATTACGAGAATTATCAATTGTACAGCAAATCACCGAATCGTGGACCTCATCAGCCCTTCATTATTAAAATAATGCTGTTGGGAACAGTTGACCGTATAATGGAGGAACTCATATGCCAAGCTGGAAGGAACTAAAAAGATTTTTGAGTATTTCAATAGTAAACAGTAGGAACTAGATTTAAAGGAAGTTTATCAAAAAAATGGGCCAATTATTATTAAGCTGGTTTGTTCAACTTGGACAAACAAGTTTTGGTCTGTTAAAGGTATTATATATGAGTTATTATATTAGAGAATGCAATGAGGGTGATATTCCTAAGCTCGTAAGCTTGGAAAGACAATGCTTCCCGGATCCATGGACGGTGGAAATGTTTGAATCGGAATTCGATAATCCGCTTACGAAGTATTATGTTGCTGTTCTCGAGACCGACGTCATAGATGAAGTGGTCGAATCAAAGATCGAAGACATAGATGAAGTGGCTGAATCAAAGACCGATGGCATGGATGAAGTCATTATCGGATACATTGGCTTCCTGACAGTTGCCGATGAGTGCCAAATCAACAATGTCGCTGTGCATCCCGACCACAGAAGACAAGAAATTGCAAGCGAGCTCCTGGAACTTGTGATTAACGAGACCGAGGACGAGGGCGTAA
>CADBSP010000158.1 GCA_902797405.1 uncultured Eubacteriales bacterium
ATATACATTGTAAGTTCACGGAAATAATTCATGTTGAGATCATACATTTGATCCAGCATAGCGGAATCCTTCATCAGTTGAACCTGACGGTTTTCCAATTCATCCTTAATCGCTGCAACGTTGGTTTCAACCTTATTGTACTTATTCTTTAGTGTCTGAAGGTTATTACCTTTTTTCTTGAAAAGACCCAGGAGGCCTTTGCTTTCTTCGGCATCTTCAAATGTCTTAAGCTGGGTAACCAGGGATGAAATCATATCGCCCACTTCACCCATGTCCTTTGTCTTTACATTCTCCAGCGCCTTTTCCGAGAAGTCAGCAATCTTCTTCTGTGTTCCGACACCATAGTTCATGATTGCCTGCGTATTATTGATATCAATCTTGTTTACGAAAGCCTTTACCTGTGCCAATTCTTTGTCTGTCAAAGTGTCAATTGGGTTTATTTTTTCAGCCTTTGCAAGCTCGTTGGCAAGCTCTTCAGACTTTGATGCTGTTGCGTCATCAGTCACAGCTTCAGTAGCTTCTGTTCCTTCAGCATTTGCATCTTCTTCTACTATCTCGATGGCATCCTCTGCCACCTCAACAACATCACCTTCATCAAATTTAAGTTCCGGTACTTCATTGAAATCTTCAAACTTGTTTTCTGCCATCGAGTTTTCCTCCTAATTACTAAAAAGATATATCTACTTACTTAATGATTAACTATTGGAATGTATTAAGCAATAATCATATTTGAGAGACTAATCCCGGGTCATAACGTGATTACCACCAAAGATTATTCTATCACAATATGATACTATTCATCAAATTTTAGTTCCGGCTCCCACCCTTCAGGGTTCCCGTCACTATTCTCCTTAGACTCATCCGACTCTTTAATCTCATTTACTTCAGGAGTCTTCTCTATTGATTCAGGTTTCTTCTCTATGCCCTCCGGTTTTGGATTAAGTGCTTCCTTCACATCCGGAATGGGTTCATCGCTTACAACATCCGCTGCAGCGGTTGCAGCAGCTTCCGCCATGCCCTTCTTCATTAGTCCATCCTGCTCCATCATGGTCTTCATAACCGAAATGTCGGATGAGATATCCCAAGCAACTTCCTCAAAGAGACTATCCAGCAGATTTTCAAAGGCATCATTTATCGTGTCAACCGTTCCTTCGATTTCCCTCTTTGTCTTTGGAATGTTTTCTCCAATCTCCGGTTGCTTATCCAAATCGATATATGCATTTAGAAGCTTCTCCGTTGTCGGGAGATAATAATTCATGAATTTACGCAAATCCTCTGCAGAACTCGGATCCTTTCTCACCTGCGCAAAAATCTTACTCACGATTCTCTCCATCTGATCCAGCTTGGCAGTCATCTCTTCGCCTGGGATTAATTCGTTAGCCTTCTTTATCTTTGTGACAAAGGCTTCGCCCTCGGTTATGACCTTTCTGGCTGTCGCGGATCCCGCCTGCTCATCCAGTTCAGCCTCTCTCTTTTCTCTTTCCTTTCTGGAATCCTCGGCCAAAAGATACTGATCGTATGCATTTTTCGTAAGCATCATTGTAGTTTTCTTTTGGTCGTACTTAAGCTGCGGAAGCATTCCCAAGGAAATCATCTCGTCCAAATTCTTCTGAACCAGATCAACCGGCTCATTCGCCTGATCGGCCAGATCTTCTATTGTCATGTATTCCGCATTACCGACTATCTTACTATATTTATCAAAAATCTTGGAAAGCTTTCTCTGTCTGGAACCCTTCCTGGTGAAATAGCCTGAGACTCCCGCTCCTGCACCAAACATTGCCGCTGTAAGAATGGTGGAAAGTCCGCCTGTAGCAGCGGCGGCAGCCACAGTTGCAACAGCTACGGGAACTGTAATAAATAATCCAGTTACGCCGGCAGTCTGTTTAAGCAATCCACTTCCCGCCTGCTTTTTGTATTGGTTAAATGGAGTTATCTGAGTTCCGCTTCCTGTGTACTTAGGCCTTTGCTGCGCATTCGCATTTCCCTGGGCTTGGCCTGCATCACGACCCGCACTGTAATTCCAGCTGGCGTTTTGCTGCTGTCTTCTTTGGTCGTAAGCCTGGCCGGCATTATATCCTGCACCCGTCTTAGCACCGGTGAACTTTCCCGCATTGCTTTGGGCATTCTGATTCTGGCCTGCAGCGTTCTTGGCATTTGAGGTGTTTGTTCCAGGTCCATAATTCTGCCCGGTATTTCCCCAGAAACCTTGGTTCGGTCTTTGCTGGCTGTACTGGTTAGGACGCTTTCCTGCGGAGTTTGGACGCGTACCCAAATCAATATCAACCGGCCTATACCCGGAGGCATGTCTAGGGCCAGGATTAACATTGTAGGTGTATGTTTTATAAGTCCTCTTGGCGTTATTCACCTTTTGACGGCCGTCATTCATCACATTCTTAGTGTATCCGGACATCTCGTCGGTGATATTCTTGGTCAGATTGCTGTAATCTCCACGCTCAACAGCATCGTTAACCGCATCCATTATTCTGCTTCCTGCATTCAGCATTTCACGAATATAATCCATCGAAGTCTCCTTAACTCATCAATTAGATTATTCATTATCTGGATAGGTTGTACTCACCGTACCCAAATACTAATTATATCAAAAATCACCGTATTATTCTTGTAGTTTTTCTAAAAATATATCTTTGCCAGCTCCTCGAATTTTGGAAGGGAACGCTTAATCTGTTCGTAGCTGACACAGTACGATAGCCTGACATATCCCGGTCCTGCGAAGGAACTACCCGGAACCATAAGGATATTAAACTCCTTGGCTTTGTCAACAAATGCCTTCTCGTCCTCAACAGGAGACTTCATCCAAAGGTAGAATGCCCCCTGTGGCTCCACACAGCTAAACCCCATTTTTGTTAGAGCATCATAAAGAGTCCTTCCATTTCTCTCGTAATACTCAACCTCGCACTTTGCATCTATGCAGCGCTCTATTACAAGTTGCATAAGGGACGGAGCATTTACGGATCCAGAAATTCTGTTTGCAATTGTTGCTGCTTCAGTGAACTCCTCGGCTCCGTCCGATTCCTTTGGAATTACAATATATCCAATACGTTCACCAGGAAGCGACATGGATTTACTGAATGAATATCCTACGATTGTATTTGCATAATACTTTGTTAGGAAGGGAACCTCGACATTTCCGTAAGCGAGTTCTCTATATGGCTCATCACTTATTAGGTAAATGACTGTGCCATACTCCCTTTGTTTATCATTCAGAATCGAAGCCAGTTCTTTTATCACAGCTTCAGGGTAAACTACTCCCGTGGGATTGTTTGGATTATTAATGATTAGAGCTTTAGTATTGGGAGTTATCTTCTCCCTTAGTTCATCAAAGCGAGGCATGAAGTTGCCTTCAGGATTTGCTGTTATTACAACAGGAATACCATCATAGTTTCTTATATAGTTTCCATATTCAACAAAATATGGCGCCAGGCATATGACTTCGTCACCCGGATCCAGCATGGTCTTAAGGATTACGTTAATAGCGGATCCCGCACCAACGGTCATGATGATATTGTTTAAATCAAATTCTGTCCCAAACCTTTTGTTTAAACTATCTGCGACTGCCTTCCTGGTTTCCGGGAAACCCATGTTGCTCATATAGCCATGAACCTTGACGGGATTATCGTTTGTAACAATATCTATTATCGCCTCGTTCACTTCCTTTGGAGCGGGAACGTTTGGATTTCCCAAAGAGAAATCAAAGACATTCTCCGCGCCAAATTCAGCTGCCATCTTTTGACCTTCCTCAAACATCTGGCGAATCACCGAATTATTGTTAACCAAAGGTTTCATTTTTTTGCTTATCATATAATTCTCCTCTTACGCTTCTCTCTTTGCCGATACCTGTTAAATGCCTTATATGTCGCGTCTATTTAATACTGCACATTACGCCGCACTAATTAAATGCTTGAAACGAAAATACTATGGAGATTATTTAATTGCGTCTATGCCTTTATTCAGCGCTTCCAGGTTTAAGTCCACAAATTTTTCCTTTACGTTTCCTCGGATTATTTTCTCCCAGTCGATATCCGTTAATTCCATAGACTTTATGAGGGAACCCAAGAGGACAACGTTGGCAGCCTTCGGATTTCCAAGTTCTCCTGCCATTCCCGTTGCGTCCAGCGTCGTGCAATTTGTAATTGTTTTTTTAATCTCATCCAGAACGTCTTCTGAGTATTTTTCTGCTCCTGTTAAAACTGTCATGGACGGAATGCGCTCGGTGTTAACAACAACAGAACCTTCGGCTTTCAGATAATCCAAATTGCGAAGTGCTTCCATTTCTTCAAAGGCGATTAAGATATCCGCCGTTCCCTTCTCAATAACGGGAGAAAAGACTTTATCTTTACTATATCTAACCTGAGAAACCACATCGCCACCGCGTTGACTCATTCCATGGATTTCAGACATCTTCACATCATATCCTGCTTCCATAAGTCCAAGCGTCAACATCTTTGCTGCAAGGATTGTTCCCTGTCCACCAACTCCTGCCAATACTATATTCTTTGTGCCTTTCATTTTATCTACTCCTAAACTGTTAAGGAAATGTACCATTAATCTTTATAAATAACTGCACCTTCAGTTTCTTTTTTATCCTCGTCGGATTTATTTATACTTATTGAATTTCGGTGCACTGCCATCGGCTTTGGTGATGGCGGATACCGGACAAACCTGTGCGCAAACATCGCAGCCTACGCAGTCAGTCTCCCTGATGCTAACCTTTCCTTCTTTATCGTTGTAGATGAGTGCCGGGCATCCTGTTCTAAGGCAAGCCTTACAGCCTACACATGTATCCTGACTAACCACGTCCTTTGTTTGGAAGAGTCCCGGGAATTCAGCCAAATCAGCATCTGAGAATTTCTTTAGTACGCAAGGCCAACGGGTGATGATTACCGATGGCTCATCGAGTTCCATGAATTCATCAAAGGCCCTATCAACTGCTGCCAGATCGTTAGGATCAACTACCTTTACATGCTTAATCCCGATTGCTCTAACCAGGGTTTCAATGTTTATCATGTTTGTGGGCTCACCCTTAACTGTGAATCCAGTACCTGGGTTCTGCTGGTGGCCAGTCATTCCGGTAATTCTGTTATCCAGAATCACATTTATTGTATTACTTCCGTTATACACGGTATTCATCAAGGAATTTATTCCGCTGTGGAAGAAAGTCGAATCTCCAAGAACTGTCACAACCCTGCGATTTACTCCTGCTCTGTTAAATGTCATCTGAGCACCATGTCCTAAAGATATGGATGCACCCATGCAGACGCAGCTATTAATCGCGTTATACGGAGCTCCCGCACCCAATGTATAGCAACCGATGTCGCCGGAAATCATGATATCCTTGCGTTTTCCTAGTCTATAGAATAGTCCTCTATGCGGACAGCCTGCACAAAGGGTAGGAGGTCTTTTGATGATCATCTCTTTATCATATTCTACCAAAGGAAGTGACTCGCCGGTTAAAGATTTCCTTAGAACATCGGGTGTCATTTCACCATATGGAGGGAATACATCCTTGCCGTGAACCTCGGTATCAACCAGGCCGAGTCGTTCCACAGCTTCCTGAATATATGGATCATCCTCTTCTATAACATAGACCAAATCCATCTTCTCGCAGAAGTTCTTCATCATATCTGTCGGAAGAGGATTAGTGAATCCTAACTTCAGATATGACACTTCGTCACCATAGAGGTCGGAAAAAGTCTCTTTTGCATACCAATAGGATGGCCCGCTTGCTATAACGCCGATTTTCTTTCCATTGGATTCGGTACTCTCATTTCCCCATTCTATAAAATTAAAAGGAGATTTTTCGCTTACTTCTTTTAGTGCCTTTTCTCTATCTTCCAATTTGACTCTAAGCATTCTGGCGTGAGCCGGAAGCGCGATAAACTTAAGAGGATCCGGAGTCCATTCTTTGATTGTCCTTTCGACTCTTTCCCCGGTTTCAACATAGGTTTTCCCATGGCAGACTCTGGTCACCATGCGAATCATAAAGATAGCGTTTTGTTCCTCTGAAAGATCAAAGGCAGCTTTGATCATGTCATAGCATTCCTGACTGTCTGCAGGTTCCATCATTGGAAACTTACCGAACTTGGCATAGTTCCTGTTATCCTGTTCATTCTGAGAACTGAACATTCCAGGTTCATCTGCTGTCACAATGACAGCACCACCGTTCACTCCCATATAGGCAAAGGTCATAAGAGGATCTGCAGCAACGTTTACTCCAACGTGCTTCATCGAAGCCATGCTTCTAACACCTGCCATGGATGCACCAATTGCGGACTCCATTGCAACTTTTTCATTTGGAGCCCACTCCGCATATATTTCAGGATACTCCGCCAGATTTTCCAGTATTTCTGTAGACGGTGTCCCCGGATATGCAGCTGCATGCTCCAAGCCTGCTTCCCACGCTCCTCTTGCGATTGCTTCATTACCGGTTAATAATTGTTTCATGCCATTCTCCATTCTCGAAGATGTCTCTATAATCATCTCCGTTCTGCCTGAATATATCGGGTTATATAAATACACGTTTCTTCATTAACTATTTAAGAACAGCTATCATTTCTCCGGCCTTAACCTGCTGTCCTTCCTTAACAAAGATTTTATCAATAATTCCGGATGTGGTTGAAATTATGTTTGTTTCCATTTTCATTGCTTCAATTACAGCAATTGCTTGGTTAGCTTCAACCTTCTCGCCTTCTTTGACAAGAATCTTTACTATTGCGCCCGGAATATTGGCTCCGATTTCCATCGGATCTTCATCGTCTGCATAACGTGTAACGGCAACAGCTGCAGTATCCTTTATGTCGTTATCCTTAATCCTTACTACTCTGCGGTTTCCGTTTACTTCAAATACAACTTCTCTATATCCTTCTGGATCCACATCGCGAACCTCGATTAGTTTAACGATGAGGATTTTTCCTTCTTCCAGTTTTATTTCGGATGTCTCACCTTCCCTCAATCCATGGAAGAAGATATCCGAACCCATGTATCTGAAATCACCTTCGCGTCTCTTCTGGCTAACGTAGTCTTCAAATACCTTTGGATAGATTGCGTAACTTATTACTTCCTGAGGTGTTCCCTCCAATCCCAGCGTTTCAACCAGGTATTTCTTATCTGCCTTTAAGTCTTCAGGCGGCAGGAGTTCTCCTGGCCTACATGTTATCGGCTTCTTTCCCTTTAGAACAAGCTTCTGGAGATCTTTTGGGAAACCACCAAGGGGCTGACCAATCATGCCTTCCATGAATGAAACCAAGGAATCAGGGAAGTCAATTCCCTTTCCTTTTTCCAGAATATTGTCCGGAGTTATTTCATTTTGAACCATGAAGATTGCAGTGTCGCCTACGACCTTTGATGTAGGAGTTACTTTTACTATGTCTCCCAACATCAGGTTGACCTGTCGATACATTTCTTTGACGTCATCGAATTTATGACCGAGTCCAAAGGAATCAACCTGTGCCTTCAGATTTGAATACTGCCCTCCGGGCATTTCGTATTTATATATTTCTGCGGATGACGTTCTTAGTCCGGATTCAAACTGTGCGTAAACCGGGCGAACGTCTCTCCAGTATTCCGATATCTTCTGGATTCCCTCAAATTCAATTCCGGTGTCGCGATTTGAGTGTTCCAGGGCTGCAACAATTGAGTTAAGTGCCGGTTGGGAAGTTAGTCCTGCCATACTATTAAATGCAGCGTCTATGATATCCACTCCAGCCTGAGCTGCCATAAGAACGGTGGCGATTCCGTTTCCGCTGGTATCGTGTGTGTGGAGGTTCACCGGAATCTTTAGCTCCTGCTTAAGACTTCCAATGAGCTCCCTTGCTGCCATTGGCTTCAAGAGTCCGGACATATCCTTTATGGTTATGATGTGGGCACCCATGTCTTCCAACTGCTTCGCTAGGGACAGATAATAATGGAGGTTGTACTTGGTTCTGCTGATGTCCAGGATATCTCCTGTATAGCACATGCATGCTTCCACAACCTTGCCCTGCTTAAGGGCCTCATCCATGGCCACCTTCATTCCCTCAGTCCAGTTGAGGGAGTCGAAAATTCTAAAGACGTCGATTCCGGCGATTGCTGCGCGCTTTACGAATTCGCGGATTACGTTGTCAGGATAGTTTTTGTAACCAACAGCATTTGCACCGCGAAGGAGCATCTGGAACATTATGTTTGGAATCTTCTCTCTAAGTGTTGAGAGTCTCTCCCATGGATCTTCTCCCAGGAATCTAAACGCTGTATCAAAGGTAGCTCCGCCCCACATCTCCAATGAGAAGAAGTCCTTTCCATATAGAGCTGTTGCAGGTGCAATCTTCTCCATATCGATGGTACGCACTCTGGTTGCCATGAGCGATTGCTGAGCATCTCTAAATGTGGTATCTGTAATGAGCAGTTTTTGCTGGTTGAAAACCCATTTGGAAAGAGCCTCAGGTCCTTCTCTATCCAGAAGCTGCTTGGTTCCGGAAAGCGCATCGACTTCCGACTGAGGAATTCTAGGAAACACCGGAACGTCAAACTGCGGTTTCAGTCCCTTTGTTTCATTAACTATTTTATTTCCAAGGAATGTTATAAGCTTTAATTCCTTATCCTGTGATGTTCTGATATCCAGGAGTTCGGGGTTCGCGGAAATGAATCCCGTATTACATTCACCTGCCTGGAATGCGGGATGGTTGAGAACATTCAGGATGAAGCCAACGTTTGTTTTAACGCCTTTGATTTCCGTTTCTCTAAGTGCACGGATTGCCTTTCTTCTGGCCTGATCAAAGGTACGAGCATGGGCTGTTATCTTAACGAGCAGGCTGTCATAATAAGGCGTAATCACTGCACCTGTAAATCCGTTTCCTCCATCCAGTCGGATACCATAGCCCGATGCACTTCTATACATTTCGATTGTTCCCGTGTCAGGAGCAAAACCTGAGCCTGGATCTTCAGTCGTTATTCTGCACTGAATTGCGTATCCGGTTGTTTCAATTGAATCCTGTGACTTAATATCGATTCCCGGATCGCTTAATTCATAACCCTGAGCTATCAGAATTTGAGACTGAACGATGTCGATATCCGTAACCATTTCAGTTACAGTATGTTCGACCTGGATTCTCGGATTCATTTCTATGAAATAATGCTTGCCGTCGTTATCCATTAGGAATTCAACGGTTCCTGCCGATCTATAATTCACCGCACCGGCAATTTTAAGAGCGTCCTTACAGATTGCATCTCTTTGTTTTTTGGTTAGAGTAAGAGACGGAGTGAATTCTATTACCTTCTGGTGACGTCTCTGAATGGAGCAATCACGTTCGTAGAGATGAACCAGGTTTCCGTATTTATCACCAAGCACCTGGACCTCTATATGTTTTGGATTCTCCAAATATTTTTCTATGAATATATCCTCTGAACCAAAGGCTGCAAGAGCTTCGCTTCTGGCACGTCTGAATTCGTTGACAATGTCTTTTTCGTGACGAACTATTCTCATACCGCGTCCGCCACCGCCGGCCGAAGCCTTAAGCATGACGGGATAGCCGCACTTCTTGGCAAATGCCTTCGCTTCCTTTTCATCCTTAATCGCAGAATCGATTCCCGGAATGGTTGGAACGCCAACTCTGGCGGCAACCAGTTTGGATTTAATCTTATCCCCGAGATTATCCATCATTTCAGCTGTTGGCCCGATGAATTCGATTCCGGCCTCCTCGCAGGCTTTGGCGAATACAGTGTTCTCCGAAAGGAATCCATATCCCGGATGTATCGCATCAACGCCCTTTGCCTTGGCAAGGTCGATTATTTCATCAATTGAAAGATAGGTTGCAACAGGAGTCTTTCCTTTTCCTATCTGATATGATTCATCAGCCTTGTATCTAAAGAGACTGTTTTTATCCTCTTCCGAATAGATGGCAACAGTTCTGATGCCGAGTTCCTGGCACGCTCTAAACACGCGGATTGCAATCTCTCCACGGTTCGCAACCATGACACGCTTAAACTGTTTAATCTCTTTCTTTGGCTTTGCTGCCTTCTTTACAGCGGGCTTAGCAGCAGACTTCTTCTCTGCAGGTTTTTCAGCCTTCTTTGCAGCAGGCTTCGTCGCTGCAAGTTTTTCAGCCTTCTTTGCAGCAGGTCTCGCAGCAACCTTCTTAGCTGTCGGTTTTTCTGCCCTCTTTTCCGCGGGCTTTGCTGCGTCTTTTTTCACACTTGTTTTCTCTTTCATCATACACACCTCTAAGTTTATATTTAACGGATTCGTAAAGCGTCACATGAGGGCCGCTCTCGCTTATTGCTCAGCGCGCGAATCTAAGCTCTCGCTTCGCTATTCGGCATTCGCAGATATTACCATAGCCTCGCTTGTCCGATAATTGATTCTCA
>CADBSP010000159.1 GCA_902797405.1 uncultured Eubacteriales bacterium
AAAGGGTGTTAAGTACATGGCAGGTCACAACCCAGGAGCAATGAGCCACGTAGCAGGCCTCAAGGTTGGATCAATCGTAAGACTTTCCAACGACGAAGGATATCAGGATTATCAGATTAAGGAAATCAAGCAGGGTAAGGGCAGCTTCGCAAGCATCACATTCAACACAACAAAGGGAGTTATGGACGCTTGGACAATGCTGAAGACAGGATCTGAAAACGCAGTTATCATTCAGTACTGCATCGACGGAGTTAACACACTTCACTACGGAGTAGCACTTTAATCAATAGATATTAAAACCCAAACACATTAAACAAATTCATCGATAAAGTTACCCCATAACAAAATCGATTCCTAAAGATTCCAAACATGCCTTAATAAAAAATATAGAGTATGTAAAGATACAACAGAAAAGAGGTGCTCACGAGGGGGGAGCATCTCTTTTCTGTTATAGGCAAAACAAATAGAGAAGACCTCTCGCGTGTGAGAGGTCTTCTCTAAATCTCCAATCCATTATTATAATTTGTATATGAGTATTTACTATAGTGAGTGAAATATATTGAGTCTCTTATTGCAATTAGGTTTTTCTTTAAGTAAGTTTCTTCTAATCCAGTATATATACTGTTACGGTTCTTACGCCCCAGGCATAACATTCGGCTACTGTATCCATAACCAGGTCCAATGTATTGCCTACTATGTTTCCGCCGGTGTCGTTTGCTATTGCATATCCATATCCTTCGATATAGAGTCTGGTTCCCAAGGGGATTACGGACGGATCCACGGCGACGGTTCCTACTACTGCGGGATTTCCTGATGCTCCATATCCTCCGGCCACATAGGCGTAGGCTGTGCAAGTAATTACGTCGCTATACCAGATGTCTTCATCTTCGACTTGGACGTATTCTTCTGTTTCGGCATCTTGTTCCTCTACGTCGTATTCGCTATATGTATCTGATGACGAGTCTGCTTCTTCGGAAGTGTCCGAATCGTCCCAGGCATCTTCCTCATCATCGATAACTTCAGTGTCATCTTCGGCTTCATCCGTATCGTCGTCTTCCGAGATATCAGCACCTTCTTCGGATATATCTTCTCCTTCTTCAAGTTCATTATTTTCCGGGAGTATTTCCGAATCATCTTCCCATTCTGAAGTAGAGGTTGAGTACAGACGCTCGATGAAGTATTCTTCTCTAAGCTGATCTCTAAAGTATTCCCCGTCTACGATGCTATGCTCTGTCCTAAAGCCTGTTTCGGCATTATTGGTAT
The DNA here is from genome assembly GCA_902797405.1 of uncultured Eubacteriales bacterium. Taxonomy (GTDB): domain Bacteria; phylum Bacillota; class Clostridia; order Peptostreptococcales; family Anaerovoracaceae; genus Eubacterium_B. The sequence goes on from CADBSP010000159.1 coordinate 1,264, forward strand.
CAGTGCGGTTTTCGACTTCATCCGTTTGGAAGAGCGCTTCCAGAATGGCTGCGGTCTCGGCCTTTGCTTCAGTAGGGCTTCCCCAAATAAGCACCGTTACACCCAGTAAAACCGTTACACCCAGAACAGCGATGATGGCAATCCTAGTACGGGCACGATCTCTATTCATTTTTATCACCTCATTCCTTAAGAAATCTTAAGAAAAACTTTGGTTATCTTAGCATACAAAAGTCAAAAAGTCAAATTTTCCATTGGAAAATGCACAAATGTAAAATTTTGTTTTCTAAAGTTTCTTAAGAAAATAATCAATAAATTGTATAATTTATTAAAATCCTTAAGGAATAAACACAAAATATCCGACTTTTAGTTATTTGTTTGAAGCATGTTGTGGGCAATTCGAAGGTTATAGTGGTAATTCGCGTTTTATAGTAATACTTTTGAAGCATGTAGCATTAATTCTGGTTTGTTGTGATACTTTTGAAGCATGTAGCATTAATTCTGGTTTGTAGTAATACTTTTGAAGCATGTAGCATTAATTCTGGTTTGTAGTAATACTTTTGAAGCTTGTAGCATTAATTCTGGTTTGTTGTGATACTTTTTTTTTAAACATGTAGCATTAATTCTTATTTTTAATTAGAATTTTGAAGCTTATAAGATTAATTCGAAGCATATATCGATTTTTAAAAGTTTTGCTGGAAAGATACATGGTAAGGTATTATAATAGTAGAAATTTTATTAAAGAGGAGTGTATAAAACAATGAGAGATGAAACAAAATGCCTACATGCAGGCTATACCCCGAAAAACACGGAACCCAGGGTAGTTCCAATTGTTCAGAGCACAACCTATGTGTTCGATTCCACAGAAGAAGTTGCTTCTGTATTTGATGAGCCAACTAAGGCTCTTATCTATTCCAGATTCGCTAATCCGACTGTCATGGCTGTTGAAAATAAGATAGCTGAGCTTGAAGGGGGAGTCGGAGCCATGTGCACATCCTCTGGCCAAGCTGCGAACCTACTTGCCATCCTTAATATATGTAAGGCAGGAGAGAATATTATTTCATGTTCTGAGATTTATGGTGGAACCATTAACCTCTTTGCTGTAACACTAAAGAAATACGGAATCGAATGCAAAATGGTTCCTGGAAATATATCCGATGATGAGCTTGATGCTCTCTTTGATGAAAACACGAAAGCTGTCTTTGGTGAAACCATCGCAAACCCAGCGCTCACAGTTCTTGACTTTGAGAAGTTCGCAAATGCTGCACATAAGCACGGTGTGCCTCTAATTGTAGATAGCACATTTGCCACCCCGATACTCTGCAAGCCTTTTGAATTTGGTGCAGATATCGTAACTCATTCCACAACGAAGTACATGGATGGACATGCGGTTCAGGGCGGAGGCGTGATTGTTGACAGCGGTAACTTTGATTGGACTAACGGTAACTTCCCTGAGTTCACCGAGCCGGACGAATCATATCACGGAACCATCTATACGGAAGTATACGGAAAAATGGCATATATCATCAAAGCCCGTATGCAACTGATGAGAGACTTTGGTTGCTATCCAGCAGCACATTCGGCATTCCTTCTAAACCTGGGTCTGGAGACTCTGGCGCTCAGAATGCCAAAGTATTGCGAGAACGCTTTAAAGGTGGCGGAATTCCTCCAAGCATCAGATAAGATTGAGAGTGTAAGCTATCCTGCTCTTCCTGGAGACAGCCAGCATGAACTCTATAAGAAATACCTTAAAGGAGCAAGCGGGGTTATTTCCCTGGTCATCAAAGGCGGAAGAGGCCCTGCAACAAAGTTCATGGACAGCTTGAAACTTGCTTCCAATGAAGTTCATGTTGCGGATATAAGGACCTGCGTGCTTCACCCTGCCAGTGAGACTCATAGGCAACTAACCGATGAACAACTGGCATTGGCCGGCATAAATGCGGGAATGGTGAGACTCTCTGTAGGCTTGGAAAATGTTGATGACATTATAGAAGACCTGGAGCAGGCTCTCTTGACGGTATAAGTTCTATCTATTATAATTTATGGGTAAATTAAATGGAGGCAGATGACGTTATATTTGCCTTTAGAGGGGATTATTCCATGGGACTATATCCATGGAAAATAAAAAGGAGTGAAAGATGACCGGGATTAAGAAATTTGCTCTTGCACTGGTTACTGTTGCAGCAGTGTCCATTTTCACAGCTGCATGCGGAAGCAAGGAACCTGAAACCTTAGAGGCTTATGTTAAGGCCAACCAAAGCGAGCAAGACGCTATACAGGGAATAGTTTCGGATGACCCTAACGCTACTGTTACTATTAATGGCAACACGATGGAAATCACATATACTGTTGATGATGTTAATTTCACCGCGGAGGTTCTTAATAATGCCCTTGGAAGTTTGGGCGACACATTCAACGGTGTGATTAATGACCTGGAAAGGGAAACCGGAATTAGTGGTATTAACATCAAAGTCAGCTATGTGGATGCCGGAGGCAAGGAAATAACCAGTAAGATCTTTGAGTAACAAAGGAACTATATAGGCCAAATAGGTCATGTAGTCTCCTGATTTGAGTGGTTTTATGCCAACTCGGAAGAATGCATGATAGGGGATATCGGGTGAGCCGGTATCCCTTTTTAGGGGAACAGTTTAGATGGATAACAATTATCAAAATTACATTCGCAATTTCAGCATAATCGCGCATATCGACCACGGTAAATCCACCTTGGCGGACAGAATAATTGAAAATACCGGATTGGTGGCAGAGCGCGACATGAAGGAACAATTCCTGGACAATATGGATTTGGAGCGCGAACGTGGAATAACTATTAAGCTCCAAACAACTCGCCTGGTATACAAGGCTCAAGATGGACAGGAATACATTTTCAATTTGATCGATACGCCGGGCCATGTGGACTTTAACTATGAGGTCAGCAGAAGTTTGGCTGCTTGCGAAGGCGCTGTTTTGGTAGTTGACTCAACCCAGGGTGTAGAGGCCCAGACAATGGCGAATGTTTATCTGGCGCTGGATGAGGACTTGGAAATTCTACCGGTGCTTAATAAAATTGACCTGGCAAGTTCACGTCCTGATGAAACCAGGGAAGAGATAGAAGAGATGATCGGCATCGACGCATCGGAAGCTCCTCTCGTTTCAGCAAAGGAAGGAATAGGCATAACAGAGCTTCTGGAGGCTGTTGTAAAAACCATCCCTGCACCAAGTGGAAATCCTGGTGGAAAACTGAAGGCGCTCATTTTTGATAGTGTTTACGACAATTATAAAGGGGTTGTGATATATACCAGAATCTTTGATGGCTCCGTAAAGGTAGGGGATGATATTCTCCTGATGAATACCGGAAAGAAATATGAGGTCACAGAGGTTGGTGTTATGGCTCCCGGACATGTTCCGGTGAAGGCCCTAAAGGCCGGAGAAGTAGGCTATATCTGCGCCAGTATCAAGCAGGTAAAGGATGCACAGGTTGGCGATACTATCACTTTGGCTGCCCAGCCTGCAGATGAAATGCTTCCGGGATATAAGCCCGCACAGTCAATGGTTTATTGCGGTATCTATCCTGCAGAGGGTGAGAAATACGAGGGTGTTAAGGACGCCTTGGAGAAACTTCAGGTAAACGATGCTGCGTTCAACTTCGAACCTGAAACATCGACAGCGCTTGGGTTTGGTTTCCGCTGCGGATTCCTGGGTCTTCTCCACATGGAGATTATAGTGGAGCGTCTGGAAAGAGAATTCGACCTGGCGGTAATAACGACGTCTCCGAGCGTTGTATATAAGGTGGTAATGACTGACGGTAGAGTGGAGATGATTCAGAATCCGACTAACCTACCGTCACCGGTTGAAATTGATCACATAGAGGAGCCAATCGTTAAGGCGGACATCATGATTCCGAAGGAATATGTCGGCTCGATTATGGAGCTTTGCCAGAAGCGTCGCGGTAATATGCTGCACATGGAATATATCACAAAGGACAGGGTGACACTTCATTACGAGCTCCCGTTAAATGAGGTTATCTATGATTTCTTTGATGCACTTAAATCCAAGACCAGAGGCTATGGGTCCCTGGACTACGAGTTCATCAGATATCAAAAGTCGACCTTGGTAAAAATGGATGTTCTTCTTAACAAGGAAATAGTCGACGCTTTCTCGATGATAGTTCATGAGTCGGAAGCGTACGAGCGCGGACGTTTTGTTTGCAAGAAATTAAAGGAAGTCATTCCTATGCATCAGTTCGAGGTCCCAATTCAGGCGGCGGTGGGACAAAAGGTTATAGCCAGGGAAACTGTTAAGGCATACCGAAAGGACGTTATTGCCAAGTGCTATGGCGGTGACATCTCCAGAAAGAAGAAACTTCTGGAGAAACAAAAGGAAGGTAAGAAGCGTATGCGTCAATTCGGCAGAGTTGAAGTTCCGCAGGAGGCCTTTACCGCAGTTCTTAAATACGATGATGACAAATAAAGAATGATAAACTGCAGTAGGTATTATCGGGCATAGATTGGAATATAAATATATAAATGGAAGATAATAAACTGGGAATATACATTCATGTACCCTTTTGCATAAGGAAATGTCCTTACTGCGGTTTTTATTCCAAGGCCGTTGGTGGTAGTTTTGATGTACACGGGGAAGAATATAAGGTTTACAAAGATAAGCTAATTAAGTC
>CADBSP010000160.1 GCA_902797405.1 uncultured Eubacteriales bacterium
ACTTTGCCGGTAGATATTCCGAAGCTGAATGATGACTATACTTATTCCGATGAAATACTTTATGAGCGAGGAACCGGGCTCACTTACGAGTAAAGCAAGAATAGGGTTAGATCTAACTAATCATAAAACAAAGTTGGAATTACTTATGATGAATGATAAGTAGAATAATACCAGGAAAGCATTAAGGTGACTACCTGATCGTAACTTCTGATGCCTAGCTCCAAACCGTTGTATTGGAGGTAGGCATCATTTATTTGATCCTGAACTTCCGATGCCTTGGTTTCGTATGTATCCCAAAATACATTATTGTTGTGAAGCTCCTCCAAAACATCTTTAGGAAGGCTTTTGCGGATTCGGGAGAATTCCTTGGAATTAACATCGTTTAGTTCGTTTCCTGCGAATACCCATGCCATCATATAGGCGCTTCTTTTGAATGCCCAGTGAGAAGAATCCATGCAAGCGAGCCAACCTATGAAGTTTGCTTCGCCTTCGTCCATATAACCTTTTAGATGAGAAAGCTCATGGCAGGCGGTGAAAGGGATATTGTACGCTGTCATCTCGCTGTTGTAATTTGCTTCAATCGTGAATGGAGAATATATCCCCGTTATTCCCATATTTGAAAATGGACGCGGATTGAAAAGCGGTTTTGGCGCAGGATAATAACCCGAAAGAGAAGGGTATTTCTCTCCCAATTGTTCCATAGCAATTATGGCGAAGGTGGCAATTCCGTTCTTGTCCGGATAATACTTTTCTTCCTCCAAATAACCGTCTTTGTCGATGCATCCGTATCCCATTTCGTTATTGTGTTCGTATGGAATCGTTGCAGCCTCTCTGCTGGATTCCTGGAGACCGGCGGCAGCAAATTCGCAGAAGTCTATAAGGAGAGCCTCGGCGTTTTTGTCGTCGTAATTGAGTTGGTAGACGGGGATTTTTTCCGCCAGGATGAAAGAATCGTTATAGTAATTGACTCCGCAGTTGGCAGCATAAAGGAATGCGAGCAGCGACGCTAATACTATAATGCGCTTTATCATTCCGCCGATTCTACGCTTTTTTGATATGACAATCCAGGCGATGTCCAGGATAAAGATGACGGGGAGTGAATAGAGTATCGCCTCGGAAAGTGAAAATGACATTGTGCCGGAGAGTCTCCCCAGAGTGCCTTGCCAAATCGGGTAGATGTGGGTGCTGTAAAATGGAGCAAACCAGGATACTTCTTTTCGAATATACATTAGCCCGGCAGCAAGCCCGAGCATCAGAATAGAAAATATGAGCCAACCTATTCGGATCTTTTTCTTATGCGCTTTTTCGGCTACCTGGACATGGTTTTCTGCAGGGTTTACATGGCTTCCTACTGCATTAGTATCGTTTTCTGCAGGGTTTGCATGTTTATCTTCTGAAACAATGAGAGTGTTTTCGTTGTTATTTACATAAAAAGAATCGGAAAGACCGGATTCCGATGTGAATGATTCGATTCTATTTTTATTATTGTAATTAGTTGGTGTTTCTATAGACATGGAGACATTATAGCATAAAAATGCACTTATTTGTCGCCTTGATATTCAGAGGCATCGTCCTCCATGGACTTTACCATATCGCTTGGGCTAACGTCCAATGCGTCGCAGAGTCTCCAAATAGTTTCAAAATTGGGGAGTTTCTTGCCGCTTTCGATGGCAGTGAGGTGGCTTCTGGGGATGCCTGCCAGGCCGCTTAGGATTTCCTGAGAGATACCCTTTCTAAGCCTGTACTTTTTAATCACCCTTGCAACAGAGCCCCTTACAAACTCCATATTGCATACCTCACTATTCCTCAGATAAAAATGCGTAAATCTTACATTCTCGTCCGTATACTTTCGTATACGGATTAGGAATAGGATAATGGAATATAGAGCAATATACGTATACGATGATATACATATACCCTGTTTTCAGATAAAAATACGATTCCATAAGAAACACAACCGACTCTTCTTTTTATCCTCTCACCGTGATATAATGGCTGTGTATGGAACAGATGACTTTGTTTGAAAATCAAGTCATGCAGCCCCTGGCGGCCAGGATGAGGCCCAGGGATTTGGATGAGTATGTTGGTCAGGACCATCTCCTCGGTGAGGGGAAGGTTCTTCGTCGTTTGATTGAAAACGATCAGATTTCATCCATGATTTTTTGGGGTCCACCCGGGGTTGGTAAGACAACCCTGGCGCGCATAATCGCCAATAGAACAAAGGCAGCATTCATCGATTTTTCAGCGGTAAACAGTAGCATCAAAGATATACGTGCTGTGATGCAAAAAGCCGAGGAGAATCGTAAGTTCGGTGAAAAAACCATCGTCTTCGTGGACGAAATACATAGATTTAACAAAGCCCAGCAGGATGCGTTTCTACCTTTTGTTGAGAAGGGGAGCATAATCCTAATCGGTGCAACCACTGAAAATCCTTCGTTTGAGGTCAACAACGCTCTTTTGTCCAGGTGCAAGGTCTTCGTTCTTCAGGCATTGACGCCCGATGATGTGAAAAGACTCCTGGATAATGCGATGAAGGATGAGCGCGGATTCGGCGGTCAGGATATTCGAATCGAAGAGGAGATGCTCTATAAGATTGCGAAGTTCTCCAATGGCGATGCGCGGGTCGCTCTTTCAACTCTGGACATGGTTATTCTAAATGGAGATGTTGATGAGAACGGCGCGGTTACTGTTACGGATGAAACCTTCGAACAATGCGTGTCCAAAAAGTCCCTTCTCTACGACAAAAATGGCGAGGAGCATTACAACCTGATTTCCGCCTTACATAAGTCCATGAGAAACTCGGATCCTGACGCATCCGTCTATTGGCTTGCGCGTATGTTGGAGGCTGGAGAGGACCCATTATACATCGCCAGGCGTGTAGTTCGATTCGCCAGCGAGGATATCGGCCTGGCGGATTCCAGGGCTCTGGATATTGCAGTCGCCGCATACCAGGCTTGCCATTTTATCGGGATGCCCGAGTGTTCTGTAAACCTGACTGAGGCAGTAGTTTACATGGCTATGAGTCCCAAATCCAACGCCATGGACGTAGCATATTTGCTGGCCAAGCAGGATGCACTTAACGAACTCGATGAGCCGGTTCCACTTCACATAAGAAACGCTCCAACCAGGCTGATGAAAGAGCTTGATTACGGAAAGGGATATAAATACGCTCACAATTTCGAGGAAAAAATGACGGAGATGGAGTGTTTGCCTGAGTCACTAGCGGGGAAAGAATACTATTATCCGACGAACCAAGGAAACGAAGCCAGGTACAAAGAGCGCCTAGAGAAAATAAAAGCCTGGAAAGAAGCAAAGCGAGCAGAGAAGAAAGCGTCGGAGTAATTTATAAACAAGTTAATAAATCATTAACTTGTAAATAATTATAATGCTGATGAGAAGAAACAATTATTAAAATCTAATTAAGTTTAAAGAAGAAGTGAAAAAAATTACTGAAAAATACTTAAAATATATAGTTTTAGTCGCGGCGGTTGGTGCAATCGCCTTTGGTATATACCGCGGCGAGATGGAGTCCGTCTTTAATAAGGCGGCAGCTATTTGTATGGAATGCATCGGTATTGGATAGATAATATATGTCAAAATCTAAAGCTCAAAAAACAAAACGAAAAATAGTCCAAGCCCTAGCCGCCTTAGTTACGAACGGCCACCTGTCCGGTTTTATCACCGGACAAATTTATTCAGGGCCGCTTAAGAGGTTTTGCGTTCCGGGGATGAATTGCTACTCCTGTCCTGGTGCTTTGGGAGCATGTCCGATTGGTTCCCTTCAGGCGGTTATTGGTGCCAGGCATCCAAAATTTGCATTCTACGTTTTGGGTTATTTAAGCCTAATAGGGGTCTTTGTTGGAAGATTCATTTGTGGATGGCTTTGCCCCTTTGGTTTGGTTCAGGAACTCATTCATAAGATTCCAATAAAGAAAATTACCGTACCTGAGAAAGCGGACAAATGGCTTAGAAAACTGAAGTACGTATTCCTGGGGGTCTTTGTTATACTTCTTCCAATTATCCTAAGAGATGAATTCGGAATGAGCGCACCGTACTTTTGCAAATGGCTTTGCCCGGTTGGAATGCTGGACGGAGGG